>JABZYV010000023.1:0-28533 GCA_015264955.1 Streptococcus sp.
GATTCTTTCGCTTGAATTAGCATTGAAGAATGCGGATGTCAAAGAAGAAAAGAATGTGCAAGAAGCACTCCATCAAAAAGAAAAAGAATTTAGTGCACTCCAAGCAGAATTGGATCAATTAAAACAACAACTCCAATTTAAAGAAGTAGAATTGTCTCAAAAATTCCAAGAAGATTTACATGCAAAAGAACGTACGATTCTGGAACTCAAACAAGAAAAAGAGTTGCAACAAAAAGAGCAAGAAGTGCAACAAACGGCCCTAAAAGAAAAATACGAATTGGAATTACGTTCAAAGAAAGATCAGTTCGAATTAGAGTTGAAGGCAAAGGACGAAGCCATTGCGTTCTATAAAGACTTCAAGGCGAAACAATCAACGAAGATGGTGGGAGAAAGCCTTGAACAACATTGCGAAATCGAATTTAATCGTCTCCGTATGACGGCGTTCCCGCGTGCAGAATTTGGCAAAGATAATGATGCAAAAACGGGAAGTAAGGGTGACTATATCTACCGTGAGTATGATGAGAATGGCATTGAAATTCTATCCATTATGTTTGAAATGAAGAATGAAAATGACGAAACAGCAACGAAGAAGAAAAACGAACACTTCTTTAAAGAGTTGGATAAAGACCGTCATGAAAAGCAATGTGAATATGCAATTCTCGTGAGCTTACTTGAAGCAGACAATGAACTTTATAACACAGGGATTGTAGATGTGTCCTACCAATATCCGAAAATGTATGTAGTGCGTCCACAGTTCTTTATTCCAATCATTACCTTGCTTCGTAATGCAGCGTTAAATTCATTGCAATATAAACAAGAGTTAGCCTTGATGCGTGACCAACATATTGATATTACGCACTTTGAAGAAGACCTTGAGACCTTCAAAAAAGGATTTGCGCGTAACTATGAACTCGCAAGTAAGAAATTCCAAACGGCCATTGATGAAATCGATAAGACGATTAAGAGTCTGGAAAAGACAAAAGCCGCATTGCTTTCTTCTGAAAATAATTTACGCCTAGCGAATAATAAAGCACAAGACCTAACCGTGAAGAAGCTCGTGAAGAACAACCCTACGATGAAACAACGCTTTGAAGAGCTAAACTCGGACGAATCATAAATACAAAGCTCTATTCCGTAGTAATGCGGAGTAGAGTTTTTTTATGACGAAATAACGATAACTGTTCTCAATTAGAATAAAAAAACGTGAAAATGGCCACCGATAATGAACAGTTGGAAATGATTGAAAAAACAAGAAAAAAATAACATTTTCGCCAAATGATATCGTTTGCTTTTTTAGGGTGTAATGTGTACCATATAGAAGTATAGATAATAATAATTCTTATCTAGCACAAATAAACAAACAGGTTTATAGGAGGAAAATACATGAAAGTTGTAGTAGTTGGATGTACTCATGCGGGTACTGCTGCAGTTAAAACAATTTTAAATGACAATCCAGGAACAGAAGTCGTTGTATACGAAAGAAATGATAATATTTCATTCTTATCTTGTGGGATTGCCTTATACGTAGGAGGCGTGGTTAAAGACCCTCAAGGACTATTTTATTCAAGTCCAGACGAGTTAGCTTCATTAGGAGCTACAGTTCGTATGGAACACGATGTAACAAGCATCGATACTGTTGGTAAAACATTAACAGTAAAAGACTTAAAAACAGGCGAAGAAAAGACTGATTCATTTGACAAATTAGTACTTACAACTGGATCATGGCCAATTCTTCCTCCAATTCCAGGACGTGAATTAGAAAACGTTCAATTATGTAAAAACTACAACCAAGCAAAAGAAATCTTTGCTAAGAAAAACGACAAGAAGAAAATCGTTGTTGTCGGTGGTGGATACATCGGTATCGAATTAGTTGAAGCTTTTGCATTAGAAGGTAAAGAAGTAACATTAGTAGACGGTTTAGACCGTATCTTAAACAAATACTTAGACCCAGAATTCACTGATATCTTAGAAGAAGACTTACGTGCACGTGGCGTACAAGTTCGCTTAAACGAAATGGTTAAATCATTTGAAGGCGAAAACGGCGTTGTAAACAAAGTTGTAACTTCAGGTGGCGAATACGAAGCTGACATGGTTATCTTATGTGTTGGTTTCCGTCCAAACAACGACTTAGTGAAAGATCAATTAGAAACTATGCCTAACGGTGCTATCATCGTTAACGACTACATGGAAACATCTGTTAAAGATGTATATGCTGCAGGAGATAGCTGTGCTGTTAACTACAACCCTAACGAAGGACATGCATACATTCCATTAGCAACTAACGCTGTACGTATGGGTTCATTAGTAGGTAAAAACATCAACGGTCACAAAGTGAAATACCGTGGAACTCAATCAACATCAGGATTACACTTATTCGGATGGAACATTGGTTCAACTGGGGTTAACGTAGGTAGCGCACCTCACTTTGGATTAGATGTACGTTCTGTATACGTGGTAGATAACCACCGTCCAGAATTCATGCCAACATACGAAAAAATCTACATGAAATTAGTTTACGAAGTAGGTACAAACCGTATCGTAGGTGGACAAGTAATGTCTAAATACGACTGTACAGCTTCTGCAAACACATTGTCATTAGCTATCCAAAACAAAATGACAATCGAAGACTTAGCTTATGTAGACTTCTTCTTCCAACCAGTATTCGACCGTCCATGGAACTACTTAAACATCTTAGGACAAGCTGCTGTTGAACAAGAACGCGTATTAGCAGAAGGTAAATAAACACTTTTAGAAAAGGGGATGCTTGCATCCTCTTTTTTTGATGTCTGAATCTCAAGATTTACTTATAAAGTGAATCTTGAGATTTTTTTTGTGGAGAAGAGGAGTCGTTAATTTTTTAGAAAGGGTAAAAATCACTTCTTTCAACAAGAAAAAAGTAGGCAATTATGATACAATAAATAGGATATAATAAGAGTATTGTGTCTAGGGTTTAAAGGAAAGGGGAGGAAGGTCGTGCAACGACTGAAAAAATTTGGAACAAAGCTTTGGCAAATTTTTCAAGAAGATTTACTGCATGTGAATATTGGCGTTGAATCCGCAGCGATGGCGTACTATATGTTATTGTCTGTCATTCCAATGGTCATGCTGGTTGCCAATATTCTTCCATTATTACCAATTCCTATTGATGTGATTTTTAAGACACTAGAAACGATTTTACCGGACAACATTACTGAAGTCCTATTCCCAATTCTTCGGAATTACTTAGGGAACTTCAACGGGGGCGCGCTTTCTATCGGTTTGGTGATTTTATTCTGGCCAGCGTCTCAGATGTTTAGTAGTATTCAGCGCTCGTTAAACGTTTTATATGGCGCACCGGTGAGAAGAAATTTTATTTTTGAACGATTCTTTGCCGTTGTCATTGCGATGGCAGCTATTTTAATCGTATTTGCTGTATCGATTGTCTTCATCTTTGGTGAGCAAGTGTTACGATTAGTCGCAGAATTCTTCTCGCTCAATTTAGCATCGATTATTTTAGATCTTTCATTTGTAAAATGGGGGCTCTTATTTGGAACCGTCTTTTTACTCATGAGTTTCATGTACTATTCAATTCCTAATGTGAAATGGTCATTCCTGTATGCTTTTCCAGGAGGCTTATTCACGACAATTGGATTTGTATTGATTTCGCAATTATTCTCGATTTATATTCATTACGCGGGTCGTAATTTTACGGCCAATGGAGCGTTTGGAACATTGATTGTATTTATGATTTGGCTGTATTTTATTGCCAATGTAATGATTTTAGGGGGCGTGTTGAACGTGATTGTTTACCGCTTTAGACACCCAAAACAAGACACTGAAGGAGTAACGGATGAAAAAGAAGAACTTAATGTATGACGATAAAGATTCACGAATCGATTATGGCGTCATCCTTCCTGTATTATTATTAGCATTTATTAGTATTGCAACTTTATTCTCAACAACTTATTTGATTAGTGGGAACACCTCTTTAAGAATGGTACTGATGCAAGTCGTTTGGTACGTAGTAGGGGTTGTCGCGATTATCATTATTATGCAGTTTGACTCGGAACAGTTATGGAAACTAACCACTTGGGGTTATATTTTAGGACTCCTTATGTTACTGGCCGTTCTGTTCTTCTATGACCGAGCAACATTTGCCGACACTGGTGCGAAGAGTTGGTTCAGATTTGGGACCTTCTCCTTCCAACCTTCCGAAGTGGTGAAAATCTTCTATATTTTGATTTTAGCCAAAGTCGCTACTTCGCATAATATGAAGACGAAGTATAAGAGTACACATACGGATTGGCAATTATTCGTGAAGTTGATTTTATGGGCAGCGCCAGCGTTAGTACTCGTTATTTTGCAAAATGACTTAGGGACAACACTTGTATTCTTAATGATTTTGGGCGGCGTTCTGATTATGTCAGGGATTAGCTGGAAAATCTTACTTCCAATTATTATTGTAGCAGGATTAATCGGCGCACTCCTTATTTACTTAGTAGTGTATAACCGTCAAATCCTATTAAACATCGGCTTTAAGAACTACCAATTCGCGCGTATCGATTCATGGTTAGATCCATACGGCGATCAAGGTGGAAATGGATACCAATTATTCCAAAGTTTGAAGGCGATTGGTTCAGGGAAAATGCTTGGTAAAGGTTTTGGTGTATCTGATGTATATGTACCCGTTCGTGAGTCTGACTTGATCTTTGCGACAATCGGGGAAAACTTCGGATTCTTAGGTGGTACATTCTTAATCGCGATTTACTTTATCTTGATTTATCAAATGATTCGTGTCTGCTTCGATACGAAAAATGAGTTTTATACGTATATCGCAACCGGCGTTATCATGATGATTTTATTCCACGTGGTTGAAAATATCGGGATGACGATTGGACTATTACCATTGACGGGGATTCCGTTGCCGTTTATTTCGCAAGGGGGTTCAAGCTTGCTTGGAAATATGATGGGGATTGGGCTCATTATGTCAATGCGTTATCACTTCAAGAGTACGATTTTTGAAGATGAAGATTCAGCATTTGGTGCCAACCACCAAGATGCGACAATGCTACGTTTACGTCAGGAGGATGGAAAATGATTGTATATATTCACCCAAAATGTACGACTTGTAAAAAGGCGTTAAAATGGTTCGAGTTAAATGATGTGAAATTCGAACAAAAGGATATTCGCGAAACTCCGCCAACTGCAAAAGAACTATTGAAGATTAAAAAAGCTCAAAACTTAGAATGGAAGAAAATGTCAAATACGAGTGGAGAACTTTACCGCTCACTTGGCCTAAAAGATAAACTTCCTGAGATGAGCGATAAAGAAGCTTCAGAACTTCTTGCAGGAAATGGCATGCTCATCAAACGTCCGCTTGTGTTAGATAATGGGGAAGCGACATTCGGTTTCAAAGAAGAAGTTTACGAAGAGAAATGGAAGAGATAAGATGAAGAAATATAGTGAAAATGGATTATGGATTAAACAAGACGGGTCAGAATATGTGATTGGTCTTTCACCAAAGGGTCAAGATGACTTAGGAGATGTGAGCTTTGTGGAATTATTAAAGAGCGAAGCCGTAACTCCTGAAGATTCGATTATTAGTGTAGAAGCTGCAAAAGCAGTAACTGAATTACTCGCTCCACTTAGCGGAACAGTCGTGACTTTCCATGACGAATTAGAAGAGAATCCAGAATTCTTAAATGAATTAGAAGAAGAGAAAAACTGGATTGTTCGTTTAAATGGAGTAGAAAAAGCAGAATTTAACGCTTTATTAGATGAAGACCTTCCATGTGAACAATGTGAAGTAAAATAAAGATAAAAAAAGAAAACTACGAGTTCTCAAACTGATATGCTCCCTCTAAAGTAGACACTAAAAAAAGTAAACTACTTTAGAGGGGGTATTTTTTAGATTGGCTAAGAAACATACTGCAAAAGAATTAGAACGATTCATAGAATTGTATTTAGATGGTGTGCCTTTTCGTGAGCTGCGTAGTGAATATGGTTTAAGGATTTCACCTGGAACCTTTAATATGTATTTGTTGAACTATCAAGCATATGGACCTTCTGCATTAGAAGATCGAGATGGGTTTAACACTTATACAAATGAATTTAAAGAAAAGGTGGTTAAAGAGTTTTTAGAATCGAAAACCTATTTAACGGCAATCACAAGAAAATATAAAATTCCTTCTGCTAGAACTGTACGAAATTGGATTATAAAGTATACTAATGGTGAGGCCATGAAGGCCTACTATCCTATGCCAGAGGTATACACTATGAAATCTAGAAAAACATCACACGAAGAAAGAATCCTTATCGTCAAAGACTGTATTCAAAATCAATTAAACTATAAACAAACCGCACAGAAATATAACGTTTCTTACAACTTGGTGTATCAATGGGTAAAAAAATATCAAAAATATGGTCCTGATGGATTAATAGACAGTCGAGGGAAACGAAAACCAGATAATATACAGACAGAAACTGAGCGTATTCGTGCAGAAATGGCTATATTAAAGGCACGAAACGAATATTTAGAAACAGAAAATGCCGCACTAAAAAAATTACAAGAAGTGGAAAGCGAGTTGATGTTTGCCAAACGAGATTTGAAGCGGAATATCAAACGATTAAAAAATTAAGTAAAAGAGGATTTCATATTACTCTATTATGTAAAGTGTTAAAAGTCAGTAGAGCTGGCTATTATAAATGGTTAAATCGTGTCCCTTCGGAATCTGAAAAACGACTACGTCGTTTAATGGAATTAATACACGAAGTATATGAATCTGTTCAAGGTATATATGGATATCGTCGTATCACAATCTATTTAAACTATTATAGAAATGCAAAAGTGAATCATAAATGTATTCAGCGTCTTATGAAACTAATGGGATTAAAGGCAGTTATACGAAAAAAACGTTATCGTTATAAATCGAACACTGAAGAATACACTGCAGCTAATATTTTAAATCGAGAATTTAAGAAAGAATACGAGCCAATGGCTCTACTGTTAACGGATATCACTGAATTGAAGTATGGAAAGGGAGAAAAAGCTTATTTAAGTGCAGTTTTAGATTATGGAACAAAGAAAATAGTTGCATATCAAATATCTAAACAAAATAATAATCAAATCGTTAAAGATACTTTTGATCAAATAAAAAGGAAGATAATTCCAACAAAAACAATGATTCATAGTGATCGAGGATTCCAATATACTTCTCATTTCTTTAAGCACTTTATAGAAAAAGGACAAATAACACATAGTATGTCCCGTCCTGGAAGATGTATCGATAATGGACCAATTGAATCATTCTGGGGAACATTAAAGGAAGAAGTATATCGTTTATATCATTTCAAAACCTATGAATCTCTTTTCAAGAAAGTTGAGGAGTATATCCAGTTCTATAATAAGAAAAGAATCACTTTATCAATGGGGCTAAAAATCCCAGCATAAATATAAAGACGAGTTCATAAGAACTCGTCATATAATTTAATTATTTTCCTGTCTACTTGACAGGGTGCACTTCAAAGTGAATTTCGGGCAAGTTACGTCAGGAGCGTTTGCTTCTTAAAAAAGACCGATATTATCACATTTCTAAGCAATATACCTCCAACACCTCCACCAACCCAATTTCTCCGCTTTTCACCAAAACCTCATTACAGCGGGCTTTCTAGCACTTCACTTTTTTGCAAAAAAACTTAAATTTTACAAACCACGAAAAACTTGCGGATTTTATAACCACAGCAATGGGGATAGCAACCAATGTGAAATACTGACTCTAGGGTGAAACCCGTAGAGTCAGTTTGAAGCTTGGTAGGAATTGAGACGAGAGGCTCAATCCGGTGCCCCAATGCAGTAGTTATAAAACTAATCCGCAAGGATTGAAAGTGGTTTGTAAAACAAAACGCAAATTTTATTTTTATTCAAAAGAGGCGCTATGCAACAGAAAGATGCCCCTGCAATGCAGGGGCATCTTTCTATTGTTTATTCAACTCGTTTACGAGGTCAATCATACTCAAATCATGCGAGCAGATCACCGTTTTCCCTTTAATTTCAGGAAGAGCAAAGTTGCTCAAAATAATCTTATAATCAGATTTTTCTAGAATATCTAATGAAATTTCAAGCTGGTCATACGTATGATACTCGAAGCGGTTTGCCGCGTTGTGTTCTAAATACGATGCCAAGAATTTTGGATAGTATTCATCGAAGTCGTTTAAGATTAACACCTTGATTTTCTCTTGTTTAGCCTGCAACTGAGCAACAAGACCTTCCCAGTGCGTGTAGAACGTGTAAATCAAGTGCGAGATGTTACGTTGACGCTTCACGTTCTTGATTTCTTGTTGGTACTCCTCAAGAAGCGCCGCAACATCATTGTAGAACTCAGGTGAAAGTGATTTGAAGAAGTTCATCAATGGTTTCTTCTTATCGAATAAGATAAAGTCTGAGTGCACTTCGATACGCTCTAATTGAGACGTGTTGTGTAAGTGCCACAATAGTAAATCATAGTTTTCGCATTTCAAGCTGTAGCGTTTTTCAAGACTTTGAATATTCGTCACTAATGTATCGAATGATAGGCGGTCACGGACGTTTTCTTGACGAGCCGCTGAGAACTCTTCGACGTTTAAGAAGAAGTGCGGTTGTAAGAAAATCGAGAAGGATTGTTCCAGAATTTCTGGAGTCACCATAAGACCTGTTTCTTTTACAAATTGCGCAACGATGTCGTCTAGGCCGTCTAATTGATTGTAGTAATCATAGAATTTGTCTTTTGCTTCGATGTTTTGTACGAAATGCCCTTGATAAGCGCGGAAGAAGTTCACCGTGAAGATCATCTTGAAGACACGGTATCCTTCAAAGCTTTGTGGGAAGTTCGAAGACTTGAAGAGGTCCACTAGAATTTTTTCTAGAGAAGCTTCGTCTACAAAGTCGAAAGGCCATTCGAAGAAGCCAGTCTTTTCAGCAAAGTATTGAACGAAGAAGAAACGAATATCTTGTTCGTTTCCAATAAATTGCAAGTTTTTCTTCGAGATTTGGAAATCGAATTTTTTCTTCAAGCTATTATTGATTTTTTGAATGTAACGATTCAATGTCGAAGTCGTAATGAATAGTTTTTGTGTCATTTCTGAGACAGTGGTTTCTTCGTGTAAAAATAATTGTTCCAGAATTTCGTAGCAAATAGAATGTGAATAATAATAAGGATAAACGACTTCGGTACTTAAGTTATCTGGTAATTCAATACGCACCCCGTTCGTCGAGAAGAGGATGTCGAGTCCATCAATCTTATCGCGTAAAAATGCGAGGTCGATTTTGATGGCGCGAGTAGAAACTTTAAAAGTCTTAGCGAGTTCGTCGATATGAACCCAACCGTTTGCTTGAACTAAATAGTCGACAATATCAATTTGTCGGTTTTGATTTTTTGAAAGTAATGCTCTCATTTCTTTCTCCCTTTTCTTGTTAGTTGTGTCACACACTAAATTGCTAAAATACAATATATCACACTTTAGGTGTAAATAATACCTATTTATAACTTGAAAAGAATGAAAATAATTCTAAGAAAAATGAAAATGAAAACGATAAAATTGTAAACAAAATATTTTTTCAAAAAAATAGGAGTTATCTATTGCATGAATTGTCAGAATATTATATACTACTCTCAAGTTGAAAAATTCATCCATGAAAAGAGGGATCTTATGAAATTAAAGAAATTCACATTAGGCGCTGTGGTTGCAGCAATTTTAGCAGGTTGTGGAAACGCAGCAGATAGTAATACAGTCAAAATCGGAGGGAACTTCGAGTTAACAGGGAACGTAGCAACTTACGGTTCTTCTATGAACAACGGTGCTCAATTAGCCGTTGAACAAAAAGGGAAGTTATTAGATAAGGAATTAAAATACATTTCATACGATAACAAATCAGATAAAACAGAAGTAGCTTCTGTAGCGAAGAAATTAGCTTCTGAAAAAGTGGTCGGCGTAGTCGGACCAGCAACAACAGGGGATGCTTCAGTATCAATCCCAGTTAACGAACAAGCAAAAATCCCAACAGTCTTCCCAGCAACAACAGGGGACGGCGTAACATTGAAAAACGCAGAAGATGCATCTTCAGTATATGAATATATCTACCGTGTATGTTTCTCTGACAGCTATCAAGGGGTTGTAGGAGCGAACTTCGTAAACAAAAAATTCGGAAATGCTAAAGTAGCTATCTTACAAGATACAGGTAATGACTACTCTAAAGGTTTAGCAGATGCCTTTGAAAAAACTTACACTGACAGCAAAATCGGTGGAACAGTTGTCACTCGTGAATACTACCAATCAAAAGACACAGACTTCCAAGCAGTATTAACAACATTGAAATCTAAAGACTTCGATGTATTATATGTTCCTGGTTACTACGAAGAAGTTGGTCTAATCATCAAACAAGCACGTGAAATGGGTATCACTCAACCAATCGTTGGTGGGGACGGACTTTCAAGTGACAAGTTAGCAGCATTAGCAGGTAACAGCTCAAACCTTTCTAACGTTTACTACACTTCACACTTCTCAACATTAAGTGATGATGCAGACGTTCAAGCGTTCGTTAAAGCGTACAAAGAAAAATATGGTGCAAACCCAGATACTTTCGCCGCTTTAAGTTATGATGCCACTCAATTGTTAATGAAAGCTATCGAAAAAGCAGGCTCAACTGATCCTCAAGCAATCACAAAAGCTTTAGCAGAAACAAAAGACTTCGATGGTGTCACAGGTACATTCTCAATGGGTGCAGACCACACACCAGTGAAATCAGCAGTTGTCATCGAGTTCCAAAACGGACAAGAAGTAAGTGCTCAAGAGTACTCAGCTGATTAATTTTAGTTATAACAGTATTTGTCAAGAGAGGCACGAAGGGGACTTCCGCCTCTCTTTTCCGCTAGATAAGGATAGATTTGAAAGGAGAAAATATATGGAGTTGTTAATGCAACAATTGGTAAACGGGCTTGCAGTCGGAAGTATTTACGCGTTGATTGCGCTTGGATATACCATGGTTTATGGGACAATTAAGCTCATTAACTTCGCACACGGGGATGTGTATATGATGGGGGCGTTCATTGGATATTTTGCCGTAATGGTCTTGAAGATGAATGTATTCGTAGCGCTCTTGGTAGCGATGGTTGCTTGTGCGGTCTTAGGGGTTGTGATTGAACGTGTGGCCTACAAGCCGCTTCGTAAATCCACTCGTGTAGCCGCGTTGATTACGGCGATCGGGGTGTCATACCTATTAGAAAATGCAATGAGTTATTTCTTTGGAGCGGAATCTCGTCCGTTTCCTTCAGACTTCGGAACTGAAACGATCACATTATTCGGAGACGTTTCAGTCAACGGAAAACAAATTTTGATTTTCGGAGTTACCGTAGTCTTAATGGCGTTATTACAATTTATCGTTCGTTATACAAAAATGGGGAAAGCCATGCGTGCGGTTGCCGTGGATGAGCAAGCAGCTCAACTGATGGGGATTGACGTAGACGGAGTGATTTCCTTTACATTCGCACTCGGTTCAGCGCTTGCCGGGATTGCCGGTGTCCTTGTTGGAGTGTACTACAATACGATTTCAACAACAATGGGGATTACAGTCGGACTAAAAGCCTTTGTTGCGGCCGTACTTGGTGGTATCGGTAGTATTCCTGGGGCCATGGTCGGTGGTTACCTCATCGGTCTACTAGAAACAATGGTAAGCTTCTTCGGTTACTCACCATACCGTGACGGAGTCGTTTACTTCCTATTATTCATTATTTTAATCGTGTTACCAGCTGGATTGTTTGGTAAAAATGTCAGAGAGAAAGTGTAGGTGAAGAAGATGCAAAGATTTCATAAAAAGAATATTCGTTGGACGCTGTTCGCATTAGGAATGTACGCTCTTCTTTTCGTGCTTGTACAAACAGGAGTCATTAACTTCTACTACGAAAGTACCTTCATTAATATCATGATCAATATTATCTACGCGGTTGGATTGAACCTGATTCTTGGGGTTGCCGGACAGTTCTCTCTTGGACACGCTGGATTTATCGCGATTGGTTCATATAGCGGTGCGATTCTTGGGAAAATGATGAACGGTCTTCCTGGGCTATTTGCTGGGATGGCAGTCGGAGTAGTCATCTCTGTTATCGTCGCGTTCCTTGTTGGATTACCAACGCTTCGTTTAAAAGGGGACTACCTTGCGATTGCGACTCTAGGGGTTGCGGAAATCATCCGTGTAGCCGTAACAAACATGAAAATTACAAATGGTGCTGCTGGTATCAGCGGGGTACCTTTGACAAACACATGGACGATTACGTATATCGCTCTTGTATTAACAACTATCTTAATCTTGAACTATACATTCAGTAGTGCAGGTCGTGCCACTTATGCGGTATTGCAAGACGAAATCGCTGCGGAATCAATGGGGGTTCAAGTCACAAAATACAAAATCTTGGCCTTCGTATTAGGAGCAGCCACTGCAAGTATCGGTGGAACACTTTCTGCCACAACACTTGGAGCGGTAACCCCAAGTGACTTCACGTTCATGAAATCAATCGAAGTATTAATCATCGTGGTATTCGGTGGTATCGGAAGCTTCACAGGTTCATTCGTGGCAGCCGTATTACTTGGAATCATCAACCTTGTCCTACAACCATTTGGACAATTACGTATGATCATCTATGCGGTAGCGTTAATCTTAATTATGATTTTCCGTCCAGGTGGATTACTTGGTACTTGGGAATTCAAACTAGGAGACTTCAAGTTTTCTAAGAAGAAAGAAACAAAGGAGAGTGGGAAGTAATGTTATTAGAAGTTAATGGACTAACAAAAAACTTTGGCGGACTTTCTGCTGTTTCTAACGTTTCGATGAAAGTAAACAAGGGCGAGTTAATCGGACTCATCGGGCCAAACGGGGCTGGGAAAACGACTTTCTTCAACTTGTTAACAGGGGTTTATGAGCCAACAGAAGGAACAGTTAGCTTAGAAGTAGACGGACAGTTGAAAAACTTAAACGGACTTCCGCCCTACAAGCGTACAAGCCTAGGAATGGCACGTACCTTCCAAAATATTCGCTTATTTAAAGACTTATCAGTACTAGAAAATGTAATGATTGCCATGCACGCACACTCGAGCGATTCATTGTTCTCAACATTATTCCGTACGAAAAAATACTATGATACAGAAGCAAAAATGCGCGAAGAAGCAGTGGAATTGCTAAAGATTTTCAACTTGGATACACTAAAAGATGAAAAGGCGAAAAACTTAGCATACGGGCAACAACGTGAACTAGAAATCGTTCGTGCTTTAGCGACAAAACCAAAAATCTTATTCTTAGATGAGCCGGCAGCAGGGATGAACCCGCAGGAAACAGCGCAATTAACAGAATTGATTGCTAAAATTCAAGCAGAGTTCGATTTAACAGTCGTGTTAATCGAGCACGATATGTCGCTTGTCATGAAAATTTGCCAACGCATTTACGTGTTGGAATATGGAAGACTTCTTGCAGAAGGAACTCCAGAAGAAATTAAACAAAATCCTGCAGTTATTAAAGCGTACTTAGGAGGTGAGTAGATGTTAGAAGTTAAAAATTTATCAGTTCATTACGGAATGATTCAAGCTGTACGTAATGTAAATTTTAAAGTTAACGAAGGGGAAATCGTGTCTCTTATCGGGGCAAACGGTGCTGGGAAGTCAACCATCTTGAAGACTTTATCAGGACTCATCCATCCTTCAGAAGGCGAAATCATATACTTGGGTGAGAACATCGCTTCAACATCTGCGAAGAAAATCGTTGAGAAAGGACTCGTGCAAGTGCCAGAAGGACGTCACGTATTCCCAGGATTAACGGTAAAAGAAAACCTTGAACTAGGGGCATTTCTACGCAAGGATAAAGAAGAAATTCAAAAAGATATGGAAGCTGTCTTCGAGCGTTTCCCAATCTTGAAAGAACGGAAAGACCAAGATGCACAAACCCTCTCTGGTGGGGAACAACAAATGTTAGCGATGGGCCGCGCGTTAATGAGTCGTCCAAAACTATTGCTCCTCGACGAACCTTCAATGGGGTTAGCGCCAATCTTCATCCGCGAAATTTTCAAAATCATTCAAGAAATCCAAAAGACAGGGACAACGGTTTTACTTATCGAGCAAAATGCGAAAATGGCATTGTCGATTTCGAATCGTGCGTATGTACTAGAAACTGGATCAGTAGTACTGAGCGGTACAGGACAAGAGTTGTTAGAAAGTGATGAAATTCAGAAAGCATATCTAGGAGGGTAATCATGGAAGTTAAAGATTATATGTCAACCAACGTTATTACAGTAACGCCTGAAACAACGGTTATGAAAGCTCTAGACTTAATGAAGGAGCACGACATTCACCGCTTGCCAGTTGTAGAAGACGGCAAGTTAGTCGGGCTATTAACAGAAGAACTTGTTGCAGGGCACTCACCTTCAATGGCGACAAGCTTATCAATGCATGAGTTGAACTACTTATTAAACAAGACAACTGCGAGCGAAATTATGCAAAAGCAAGTCTTAACAGTGAAGGCTCATACATTATTAGAAGAAGCAGCATCTCTTATGCGTCAGCAAAATGTTGGCGTCTTGCCAGTCGTAGATGCGCGTGGACATGTTGAAGGGATTATTACCGACAAAGATATTTTCGATGCGTTTATCGAAATTTCTGGATACAACACTCCAGGTTCTCGTTTATTCATTGAAATCAATGAGGACAAACCAGGTCCGCTAGAAGAAATTTCGAATGTGTTGCGCGAAAACAATGTGAACGTTTCGACGATTTCTGTATATCATCGTGATGGGAAGGTGCAAGTGGTGCTTCATGTGGATTCGACTGAGCCCGATGAAGTGGCGGACTTTATCGCACAAAAAGGCTATCGCGTGATTTCAGCGATGAGAAAATAGTGGGAACTACGTCCCCCTAGGATAACTCCATAGTATTGATAATAGAGGCACCGGGCCAAGTCTACGTCTTGGCTCCTACCGAGCTTCAAACTGCCACTTAGAAATAAATTTCTTAGTGGCAGTAATTCACATCGGTTGCTTCTCTCTATTATTCATACTATGGAATCCTAGGGGGACTCCGTTTTTTTACCAATTCTGTGATGCGCAGTTATCACGTGATGTCGTTTTGCGGAGTCCGCACTTCATCTTTGGCAAGAAACGGGAAAAAGATTTAAAAAGTGATAGAAATAACTGCACCAGCCTGAGCCTTGGTCTCAGGCCTTGCGAAAGTCAAAGAGCTCCAAAGCGATTCTAGCTATGGAGCTCTAATTCTTTTCGCATGCGAATCGTTATTTCTATGACTATAGAGTCCAAGGATTTTTTTGCAGCGCTACCTTAGTTTTTTCATCGCTAATCACGATTTTGTGATGAACTTGCATCGGGCTCAGTCTTCATCTCAGCTCCTATCTTTGTAGTGTTCATACTATAGAGTCCAAGGATTTGATTAAAATCATGTAGATTAAATACAGTGTTGAGTGGTATTATATAGGTGAAAGCAGAGTAGTGAGAACGTGCTATTTGTATGTTGGTTATGTAGAATATTTTTTCATTTTGATGGAGCCGTCTTTTGAACGGAAGGAGATCTTAGAAATGGTTTTCAAATTAAAGAAAATATTTTTAGTCGTAGTCAGTGGATTGTTTGTAGTATCTTCAATTTTCTCAACGGTTTATGCAGCGCCGCAACTGTCGACAGAGGAATTGCATCAGGTGTTAGATGAGTCGATGGAGAAAAGTAATCAACAGGTCAAGGAGAAAGAACGCTCTTCCGAGAATGAGATTCCTTTCGATACAAAACATATAATCTTTGTGTTTGGTGATAAGAAGCTGAAAGATGTTAAGTCCGAAGAGGAATTAAAACAGTTAATCCAACAAGCTGATGATGGGACAATCACTACTAAAAACAGCGGGTGGTTGAGTGCGCAAACCTTATTAAATGGGATGAATAAGGAGTTTTGGATTTCTGAAGTTGATGGTCGTTTACAAACGAAGTCGGGCAGCTATGCAGATAAACCACAGGATTTTGAATATCAGAAAATTTCTGAACTTTTAGGAGAGGAATATAGCAGTGATAGCAAAGGAATACTAGTTTTCAATGTGGATTATGATACTCCTTTTGGTGGTATTACTGTTGCAAAAGTATTTCCTAATGGAGATGTAAAAATTGGATTGTTATACGACGTCGAAAAGCAAACCATTCAAGCAAGTAAGGGATGGTATTCTTTAAAGGAAATACAGGAAATGATTCAGAAATATCATGAAAATGACCAGAAAACTTTCGCCGGACAAATGTCAGGAGCAGCAGAGAATTTACTCTATCCGGCAATCGGAGTGGGAGTCTGTGCTATCGGAGTGATTGTTTTCTTTCTTAAAAAACGAAGAGTATAGCGTGATTCAGAGATAAATAAGTTAAAACTGCGTCTCCCTAGGACATCTTCATAGTATTGACAATAGAGGCACCGGGCCAATCCTACGTCTTGGCTTCTACCGAGCTGCAAACTGCCGCATGGAAATAAATTTCACAGCGACAGTAATTCACATCGGTTGCTTCTCTCTATTGTTCATACTATAGAGTCCTAGGGAGACTTCGTTTTTTTATCTATTTTCTGAACGGTGCTTATCACGTGATGTTGTTTGGCGGGGTTCGCGGAGGGCGTTGAGTGGAGGCGGGGGACGGTGTATAATGGTGGGGAGATTCAAGGAGGTTTTGCGGATGAAATTTGATTTTACAACGGAATATGACAGACGTGGAATGGATGCGCTGGCTGTTGATGGGCTGGGGTTGATTCCAGGGAAGTCGCCAGATAGACCGAAGAAAGGCTTCGATGTGATTCCGATGTGGATCGCGGACATGAGTTTTCCAACCGTACCGACAGTGATTTCGGCGATGCAAAAACGATTGGAACATCCGATTTTCGGGTACTTTATGCCTTCTAAAGAGTACTACGAAAGCATTATTCAGTGGCATGCGCGCCACCATCAAGTGACTGGGTTAACGCGAAAGCATATCGGTCATGAAAATGGAGTACTTGGGGGAGTCGTTTCGACATTAACTTCGTATGCTGCGCCTGGAGATGCGGTGTTAGTGCATAGCCCAACCTATGTCGGATTTACGCAGTCGTTAAACGATAATGGATTGAAGGCCGTGCATAGCCCGCTCGTGAAAGATGAAGAGGGCGTTTATCGTATGGACTTTGAGGATATGGAGCGAAAAATCAAAGCGCACAAGATTCATGTGGCGATTTTCTGTTCACCGCATAACCCAAGTGGTCGTGTATGGGAGAGGGAAGAAATCGAACGCGCGATGGAAATTTACCGTAAATATGATGTGATTGTCGTGTCAGATGAAATTTGGTCGGACATTATTTTTAAAGGCCATAAGCATATCCCAACACAGTCGATTTCAGAAGATGCGAAGAATCGCACCGTGGCCATGTATGCACCAAGTAAGACGTTTAACCTGGCAGGGCTCGTGGGAAGTTATCATGTGGTTTACAATGATGCGTTAAGAGACCGCGTGGAATCAAAAGGGATGAAACCGCATTATAACGCGATGAATGTGATGTCGATGCATGCGTTAATCGGGGCGTATCAAGAAGAAGGATACGAGTGGCTGGAAGAGTTGCGTGAAGTGATCGAGAAGAACGCGGACTATGCGTGCGACTTTATTCACCGTGAATTTGACGGCGTGGAAGTGACAAAACCTGAAGGCACGTACATGCTCTTTATCGATTGTTCTGAGTTCTTGAAAAAACACAATCTGACGCTCGAACAGCTTGAAAAACGCGGCTGGGATGTCGGCGTGGCTTGGCAAGACGGCAAGATGTTCTTTGGCGAAGGATGTATTCGCATCAACCTTGCATTGCCATATGCGCGTCTTGTAGAAGCATTTGACCGTATGAAAAAATATGTATTCGTGGACACTGTGCAACCATTAGACTAGGAGGATTTCCATGACAAAGAAAGCAATTCAAACAGAACAGGCTCCAAAAGCGATCGGACCTTACTCACAAGGAGTAGCCTACACAGGAGAAACGATTGTCGTGTCTGGACAGTTGCCAATCGTTCCTGAAACAGGGGAGTTCGCAGGAAGTGATATCGCTAGCCAAACGCATCAATCATTGAAAAATATCCGTGCGATTCTAGAAAGCGCAGGGGTAGGAATGGATGCGGTGGTATCAACAACCGTGCTACTAGCGGACATCAATGACTTCGCGAACATGAATGAAGTATATGGAGAGTATTTTGCTTCTCCGTATCCAGCGCGTATGGCGTTCCAAGCAGCAGCCTTACCAAAGAATGCTCTTGTGGAAATTCAAGCGATTGCGGTAAAAGGATAAATGAATTGAGCACTTGCGTCATCTGGCGCAGGTGTTTTTTGTTGGTGGTTTTCTTCTACGCGGCGAGCGGTTGTGATAAAATAAGGGAAACAAGAAGAAAAGAGGCGTTATGAGTGCAGGCTGTAGAACAACCAAAAAAATCAAAACTATGGGCGCTGTTAAGCGGAATACTAGGAATTGTATGGGGTGGACTCATTTTTGTGGCGCCGTCTTATATCTTGCCGAATATTTTTTCGATTGTCATTTTTAGTATGGTTTTTCCATTTACCGCACCCTCAGAAGAAACGCTTCAGATTCTGCACCAAACGCAGATGATGTTTATTTATCTCGTTGTGTTTATTTGGGTGATGTTTATTGTCGCTAGAATTAGTCATCGCTATTATAAAAAGACGGGCGAAATTCCGTATTGGATTACAAAAATTTTTTTACTGGCAGCCAGTTTAGGAGTTATTGCGACGCTGCCGGTTCTCGTTTCCTATATTCCAGGATTAACAGGTATCAATGATGTAACACTTCAAATCGGTGGAATGGGATCCGTTCTCATTATCACGGGCGGAGTTTCTGGACTATTGGGGTTAATTTCTGGAGCTGGATATTTAATTTCGTTAAATCGATTTGACCGTTAGAGGAGTTGAGAAGATGAAAGATAAAAGATGGGCCAAAATTAGTGCGTTCGTGGGGATTCTAGGTGGGCCTTTAGCGATCTTTTTCGCATTGGTGTTATTGGCGGCCGGAATTGGCGCCAGTCGTGATGGAGCAATGGTGGCCCTTGCGTTATTAGTGACGACATTTGGAATTATTTTTTTCGTAGCGTTGAAAAGTGCGCACTATTATAAAGAGGATGAACGTGTGAATCAGGTGGGTGCCAATTTATTTGTGGCCTCAAGCGGAGTAGGGTTCGTTGTCACCTTACTGCTTGCTTTGGTAAATATTCCAATGTTTAGCGGACTCGTTGATTGGATAATGGACGCGTTATTCGACGGAAGTGAGGGCTTTGAACGTGTACTTGGTCTAATGTTTCTGTCATCGATTTTATCCGTGGTCTGGGGCATTTATTATGCGATTTGTCTAAGGAAATTTAAAGATTCGAACTAAGAAAGAGGTGTAAGATGGAAGAATTAACATGGGCATTGCGAAGTGCTCAGGTCGGTATTAAGGGAGGAGCACTTTTGCTAGTGGCTACTGTTGTGCTATTCGCTGCAGGGCTTGGAGCAGATGGGTTCCTATTTACGATAGCAGCCCTACTGATAGTGGCTACTTATGTGACCATCTTCGTAGTCGCTCTTAAAAGTGCTATTTATTATAAGGGAGATGCACGAGTGAAGAAGTGGGCCTCGAACTTATTTTTACTGGCAGGGATTATAGGCTGTGTTCCAATCGTTATCGTGATTCTTAGTAAAGTTCTGTTCTTAGATCAAGCCTTGCTTCAATTCTTTGATGTGATTGAGGAAGAAGTGGATATTTTTCTAATTCTCTTTCCACCTATCGTAGTCGTTGGGGTTCTGTCGATTATTAGTGGGCTCGGATACGCTTCTTGCTTGAAGAACTTTAAAGAATAATGGTTTGGAAAGGCTCATTTGGTGGGGTTTATTAAGGGATTTGAGAACTGAAGACTTAAAGGAGACAAAAATATGAAAAGTAAAAAATGGGCAATCTGGTGTGCTTTTGTGGGTATTATTGGTGGGGCGTTTATAATGGTGGCTCCATTGGGATTACTCGCAGCTGGAATCGGAGCAAATGGCCAGATGTTTGATAACATATTCATTCTATTATTGTGTACGTGTGTGGTGGTTTTCGGTGTGGCTTTGAAGAGTAAACTTTACTATAAAGGCGATGACAGAGTCTCTACATTCGTAGCCAATACGTTTTTCGTAGCAGGGGTTATCGGCTGTACCCCAATCTTTATCGCCTTCCTACTTAGAATTCCTTTTCTTGGTGAGGGAATCCTGTGGTTGGTAGATTCGATTTTTTCCGGAGGGGAACCCTTCACTATTATTTTCCAAGCAATATGGATCGTTGGAATTCTGTCAATCGTGAGCGGCATTGGATATGCGGTTTGCTTGAAAAATTTTAAAGAATAATGGTGGAATGTAGGCTATTCAAAATTCGTAAGAACGATGAAAAGGAGATTCTATTTGATGAAAAATAAAAGATGGGTGATGATTAGTACATTTGTAGGCCTTCTTGGTGGTGTTTTTTCGGTGCTAACACCATTTCTATTAGCCATTGCGGCGATGACGAGAAGTTATTTTATACAGAATACCGTTCAATATGGGTTGTGGATACTCAATCCTCTTGTACTAATTGTAGCTATAAAAAGTGCTCTCTATTATAAAGATGATGAACGAGTCCCTAACAAGGTCTCAAACTTATTTGTTATTGCAGGTGTTGTACTGTTTATTCCAGTAGTGTTGACACTTCTAGCAGCAATTCCCGGTCTGGAGGCTGTTAACACATTCGTTACCAAAATAATCAGTGGTATCAGTAGAGGGTTAGAAATGTATTTTGGCCCGATGTTCTTGGGTGGAAGTTTGTCGATTTTTTCAGGCGTTTCTTACTTTCAATGTGCGAAAAACTTTAAAGAGTCATAGGTTACCTTAAGCTTAGAGAGTTTCTCTAGGCTTTTTTATTTTGCATGCTTTATAATGATTGGGACAGAGAAAATTGGAGGCAAGTATGAAAGTTATTGTAATTGGTGGAGGAACGAGCGGGCTGATGGCATCGGTCAGTGCGGCGATGCATGGCGCTGAAGTCGTATTGCTTGAGAAGAATCCAACGCTTGGAAAGAAATTATTGCATACGGGTGGAACGCGTTGTAATGTAACGAACCGTCGTACCCCAGAAGAAATCGTGAAGCACATTCCGGGAAATGGCCGCTTCTTATATAGTGCCTTTTCGCAATTTGATAATCAGGATATTATTCAGTTCTTCGAGAGCCGCGGCGTACGCTTGAAGGAAGAAGATCACGGGAGAATGTTTCCTGTGACCGATTCGGCTAAGACGATTCTGGAGACGTTTATTCAGGAGATTAAGAAGCTAGGTGTCAAAGTGCGTACGAATGTGAAAGTGAAGACGATTCGTTTGAGCGATGGAGCCGTGCGAGTGGTGGAGCTGGATAATGGTGAGCAACTCGAAGCTGATGCGGTTATCTTGGCGACAGGTGGGAAATCTTATCCGAAGACGGGTTCGACAGGAGACGGGTATGGAATCGCGAAAGTGGCTGGCCATACGATTACACCGCTTTTTGCGACAGAAGTTCCGCTAACGAGTGGCGAGGAGTTCATCAAGAAGGGCGAGCTTCGTGCGTTGTCGCTTCGCAATGTTGCGCTTAGTGTCTTAAATGGCAAAGGAAAGCCTGTTGTGACGCATCAGATGGATATGATTTTCACGCATTTTGGAGTGAGCGGTCCAGCCGTCTTACGTTGTTCAAGTTTCGTGCATCAAGTGCAGGAGAAAGAAGGCAAGAAGGACGTCGTGATGAGTCTGAATGCTTTGCCTGACATGAGCGACGCCGAACTCGATGCACAGTTTCGTTCGTTTGTGGAGGATGCGCCTCTAAAATCAATTAAAAATCATTTAAAAGGGTTGCTTCCTGAACGTTATGTAGAGTTTTTACTAGCAAGAGTGGGGATTAGTGACCAAACAGCTGTGAATCGTTTAAGTGAGGCCAACTGGGCACAGATTAAAGAAGCTCTGACGAATTTCCGCTTTACTGTCAATGGTTCATTGCCGATTGAGAAGGGGTTTGTGACAGGTGGAGGCGTTCATTTGAAAGAAGTGAATCCGAAAACCTTAGAGTCAAAATTAACCCAAGGACTGTATTTCTGCGGAGAGCTGTTAGACATCCACGGGTACACAGGTGGGTACAATATCACCGCAGCCTTTGTAACGGGTTACGTTGCCGGTATGCATGCATCTTTAGGGTATTAAATTTCTAGAAAATTGGGATTAAACGTCACAATTTCTTCACAAAACTTGTTTATAGTAATTGTATTCCCAAATAAGAATTATTTACTCCCAAGTAAATAAAACTCTATCCTTTTTTCCTCCCGTTTCTGACGGGAGGTTTTTTGTTGTATAAAATAAAAAGTAACTGAATGCAATGTAAATTTATGCTACAATAGGCCTATTGACAGTGTGAGGAGTTTGTGATGGCAGAGAAGAAATTAATGGAGAAGGTTGTACGAAAAGTACTACGCTCATTCCCAAAAGTAAATATGCCAGACCCGTTTGTCCCTTATCCAATTGCGTACCCACCGACCGCTAAGAGTCGTTTCGAGATTTTTGTGCATGTGGCTGAGCGTGGGAATGGACCTCTTGGGCATGTGGATTTATGTATCGATGGCTACGTCTATTCTTATGGGAACTACGATGAGCGCGACTTGAAGCTCGGCGGCTGGATTGCTGAAGGAGTTCTGATTAAGGCACCGCGCGAAGAGTATATGCTCTTTTGTAAAAACCACTACCAAAAAGCGTTGCATATTTATACGATTGCTGTGACGGATGAACAGATGGATGCCATTCATGCGTACTTGAATAAGATTTTAGAGCCGACAACACAGTGGCGTCCAACGGGAGAAGCGAATTACTATAATCCGACCTTTGACCGCTTTGAAGAGATGTATGTGTACTTTATGGCGCAACAGATGGACACCGTGTTCTATAAATTCAATCGTTCGAAGTTCATGACCTATAATGGTTGGACGAGAAACTGTCTTAGCTTCGCGGATCACGTGGCAAAAGTGTTGCGTGAAAGAGAGTTGCGTGCCACAAATATGGTCTTCCCTGCGCAATACCATAAACGGCTCCAAAAACTTCTAAAGAAAAACTCACCGCTGATTACAAATTATGAAGTGTATTAGTCTATAAAAATTGGTGAATTTATATGAAATGTTCAGTGAAATTATATGAGCCATTATATACATTAAAGACTATCGATGAGGGTATCTGGATTGTTGATGGTGAAATTGTTGAGATGAATTTTAAAATTACTCAAGTACCATTTAGCACTCGAATGACAGTGGTGCGATTGGAAAATAATGACTTATGGATTCATTCTCCTATTCATTTAACACCGCAGTTGCGAAGTGAAATTGATGAGCTGGGGCATGTGAAGCATATAGTTGCTCCAAATAAATTGCATTATGTATATATGGAAGAGTGGAGTCAAGCCTATCCGGATGCGAAACTTTGGGCGACAAAAGGATTGGAGAAAATTTTTGACAACTTCCAATCCATTGAAAGTTATACAATATTAGATAAAACAATCGACATTAGTTGGCTAGATGAAATTGATTATCTTCCGTTTGAAGGAAGTGCCGTTATAGAAGAGTCAGTATTTTTCCACAAAAAGAGTAAAACGTTAATTCTAACGGACTTAATTGAGAATATTGAAGTTGGAGAAGAGTGTTCATGTTTGCATCGTTTCTTGTTTAAAATCGGGGATAATACATATCCAAAAGGGCATACTCCAAGAGATTTAAGAATGACATTCTTTTTTAATAAGGAAACAGCTCAAAAGTGTTATCAACAAATAAAAGCGTGGAATCCTGTCAATGTTCTATTTGCACATGGAAAATGTTTTATTGGAAATGCTGAGGGAAAATTACCACAGGCATTCTTTTGGTTAGAGAAAAAATAAGCTACCTTGTAGAAAAACAAGGTAGCTTTTAGTTAGAAAGGCAAAGAGAGCAAGAGAATCTTAAGTTTTTCATTGTTGAAAGTCGGAGTTTAAATCTGTATACTATAATAAGAATTGAATAATTCTAATTAGAAAAAATGGAGGTAATCATAATGATTAAAGAACTTATTAGTTTAGGAAAATTTGCTAAAAAATCAAGTGTTTTTGCGGGAGGAGTTTTATTTGGATCGTTAGGATTAAAACTATTAGCGAGCAAAGACGCAAAGCATGTATATGCTAAAGCGGTCGCTACTTCTTATAAATTAAAAGATGGTATTGACGCAACTGTTTCTACTGTAAAACAACATGCAGATGATGTCTTAGAAGAAGCAAAAGACTTATATGCTGAAGAAAAAAGTGCAGAATTAGTAGTAGAAACTAGTGAAAAATAATGAAGTTTATTATTAAACATCAATCAAACTCTAGAGTACGTTTAGAACTCCCTTTTACATGTCCGCATTCAGTCCAAATGTATTTAGAGGAACTAGCTTGCACAGTCCCAGGTATTGAAAAACTGCACTTTTATAAAGATTTAAAACATGTAGGAGTTTATTTTACTCAAGGGAAAGTTCAACAAGTTCAAAGGTTTTTATCTTTGATTCAAATGGAGAACGTAATTGAAAAACAAAAAGAAGTCCAGTGGCTAGTAGCTTCTTCACCATATGATATTATTTCAATGCATCTCTATAGAAGAATGCTTTCAAAAGCCTTTCTTCCCACACCTATTCGTATGGGATGGATACTTCTAAAAATGGTGAAATTTGGAAAGGCTGCTTTCCAATCAATTTGTGAGAAAAAACTTTCTATGAGTTTACTCGATTTTGTGGCGATATCAACTTCTATGGCGATGGGAGATCATAAGACTGCAGATATGATTATGTTCCTATTAAATTTAGGAGACGATTTAGATGACTGGTCCCAAAAGAAATCGATTGAAGAGCTCGAAAAGAACTTAACAAATAATATTTATGAAATATGGATTGAAAAAGAAGGCGAGCGCTTCAAAAAAATGAGCAATCATGTTGAAGTAGGAGATGTTTTCGTTGCTACGGAAGGTCAAGAAATTTACTTTGACGGAAGAGTTGTCAATGGAAGAGGCTACTTAAATGAAAGTTCATTAACAGGTGAGTCTTTCCCTGTCTCTAAGAAGATTGGGGATATGGTCTACGCTAATACAGTTGTAGAGCATGGCGAGCTACTAGTAGAAGTGACGAATAAGCAACAAAACTTACGCTTGCAGCAAATTGTTCAGCTGATTAAATCGAGTGAATTTCATCAATCGAAACAGCAAAAGCAATTAATGGAAAAAGCTGACGGATTAGTGAAATATAATTTCATCGGGATGGCGCTGACGTATTTATTCACACGCTCAGTCTCTAAAGCACTTACTTTCCTATTAGTGGATTATTCATGTGCGTTAAAATTATCTTCACCAGCAACTTATTTAACAGCCATTAAAGCAGCTTCTAATCAGGGAATTGTCATTAAAGGATCTAATTCTTTAGATGAATATGCACAAGTTGATACTTTTGTTTTTGATAAAACAGGAACATTGACAACTGGAGTTCCAAAAATTCAACGAATTATTGCGTATGAAGGATATGATGATGAGGAAGTTTTACGAATTGCAGCTTGTTTGGAGGAACATTTTTACCACCCGATTGCGACGGCTGTTGTTAAGAAGGCAGAAGATGAGGGGATTGAACATGAGGAAATGCATGGGAAATTAACTCACGTAGCTTCAAAAGGAATCGTATCATCGATTGATGGAAAAAGAGTCGTCATCGGAAGTTTGGAATTATTAGAAGACGAGAAGACGACTATTTCCAATGAGCAAAAAGCAGTAATTGAAGAATATAGCCAAAAATACAACTTACTTTATTTAAGTTATGACGGAAAATTAATTGCCATTTTCCTTATTGATACTCCGTTAAGAGGAGAAGCGATTGCATTATTGAAAGAGTTAAAAGAAAAAGGAAAACAGATTGTACTTCTTACAGGGGATACACAAAAACGTACAGAAACAATTTGCTCGCTGATTCCATTTGACAGAGTTTATACACAAGTGAAGCCAGAACAAAAGCATCAAGTAATTGAGCAGCTTCAAGAGGAAGGTCATCATGTTTTAATGATTGGAGACGGAATTAATGATTCTGCTGCACTCTCTCTTGCAAATGTAGGTATTGTTATGGCAGGTGCTTCAGATATTGCTCGTCAAGCCAGTGATATCTTATTCTTAAATGAACAATTAACGGGATTAGAGGTTTTGGAAAATATAACCGAACAACTGAATCGCCAATTAGATTCCAATTTAAAACATACAGTAGGTATTAATTCGTTCTTAATGGGATTAGGTTTGATTGATATTGTTTCTCCTAGTCTATTAGCGGTATTGCATAATGTGACCACAACGTTTATTATCGGTAAGAGTTTGACGTATATTCAATAATAAAAAGCAAGGTGAATTCACCTTGCTTTTTGTTTCAACTGATTACAAATTATGAAGTATATTAAAAGAAGCTACCTTGTAGAAAAACAAGGTAGCTTTTGTTGTTTTTGAGATTACTCCGTGTAGTTGAACTCGGGCTCACAGGACTGACGTCCACTTCCTGATATGTCCGCACGACTTTTTCAAAGTCCCTTGCGGAATATCAGTCCAGTGATTCAGTCCTGAGCGTTCGCCCTCATATCCTGCTATTCATACCCTCCACCAGGAACCCCAAAGTACTCTTCCAAGCTTAAGCCGGATTGGTAAATGGCAGTGGCTTTGTCACCGACGTAGCGCAAGTGCCATGCTTCGGGTTGGTAACCTGTGATGGCTTCCTTGCCTGGTTGGAATCGGACGATGAAGCCGTACTCGTGGGCATGTGTATGAAGCCAGTGGATGGCGTCGCTGTATTCTGGACCATCGAGAAGGTTTCCGTGAGAGTCGAGAATATCGAAGGCGAGCCCTGTTTGGTGTTCGCTATATCCTGGACGGGCAGAGTACGTGTCTGCGGCCGCTTGTCCTTCACGGGCTACATAGTTGTTATAGACTTCGGTTTGATAGTCATAGGAACGATATCCGCTGTATGAGTCGTTAATCGGGTAGCCGAGTTCTTGCATGCGATGAATTAATGTGCGCACTTGTTGTCCAGCCGTTGGATCTTCGCCGGGCGCGTAAGTCGATGGTAGTGCGTGTTTTTTATTGACGATGATGTCATATCCAAGGGAAAGGTCGGCGTTGCCATTTGCAGCCTGTGCTTGCGTAGTAGCTTCAGTCGCAGAAGTCGCTTCAGAAGAGGCTTCTGTGCTTTGAACCGTCGTTTCCGTTGTTGTAGTTGTGCTCGTTGTTTCTACAGTAGTCGCCTTTGAACTCGTGGTTGTTTCAGCGGGCGTGTTCTTGCCCGAACAGCCAAGGAGAATGAAGCATAGTGCAACTGCTAGTATGAGTTGTTTTTTCACAGGAATCATCCTTTCTTTGTCACTATAAGTGTAGCATAATTCCGAAGCTTTGGGAGGCTTTTTTGTGAAAAATTAAACTCTCATTAAAAAACGAACAATGAAAGATGAAACTTCCATGAATTAACAGGATTTTCTACAGAAAAGCTTGCTTTTTCTTTTAAAAGTGGTATATTATTCGTTAATAAATTCAATCACTGGAGGTTTGTGCTATGTCAAAATGGGAAACAAAATTTCAAAAAGAAGGATACACATTCGATGATGTTTTACTAATTCCAGCGGAGAGTCATGTCTTGCCAAATGACGTGGATTTACGCGTGCAATTAGCCAAAAATATTCGTCTCAATATTCCTTTAATGAGTGCAAGTATGGACACTGTCACAGATTCAACCATGGCGATCGCGATTGCGCGTCAAGGTGGATTAGGCGTCATTCATAAAAACATGTCGATTGCAGAACAAGCAGAAGCAGTTCATAAAGTAAAACGTTCAGAAAGTGGCGTTATCATCAATCCATTTTTCTTAACTCCATCCCATAAAGTACAAGATGCCGAAGACCTCATGGCAAAATACCGTATTAGCGGTGTTCCAATCGTAGACGACTTAGAAACACGTCACCTCGTTGGGATTTTGACAAACCGTGACTTACGTTTTATTTCAGATTATTCCATTTTAATTGACGAAGTGATGACAAAAGAAGACCTCGTAACCGCTCCAGTCGGAACATCACTTAAAGATGCCGAAGCGATTCTTCAAAAACATAAAATCGAAAAACTACCTTTAGTAGATGACAACGGCTGCCTCGCTGGTTTAATTACAATTAAAGACATCGAGAAAGTGATTGAATTCCCGAATGCCGCTAAAGACGAACACGGACGTTTACTCGTAGCCGCAGCGGTGGGGATTACTTCAGATACATTCGAACGCGCAAAAGCATTACTAGACGCAGGTGCGGATGCCATCGTCATCGATACGGCTCATGGACATAGTGCCGGCGTGATTCGCAAAATTAAAGAAATCCGCGAAACATTCCCAGATGCAACATTGATTGCCGGAAACGTAGCGACAGGTGAAGGCACACGTGCTTT
>JABZYV010000024.1:0-26792 GCA_015264955.1 Streptococcus sp.
GTGCTTGATGGAATTGATACAAGCATGACAAGCCGATACATCATACTAACATCCATGTACACTGGTGCAAGGTTTGGAGAATGCTTAGGTTTAACCTGGGATTGTATCGACTTTGAAAATGAGCAGATACACATTGAAAAAGGATTTGATTATCTGCATACAAACAAATATACAGACGGAAAGACAAAGAATGCTAATCGCATAATTGATGTGCCTCGTAAATTATTAGACATATTAGACACGCTGCCTAGAGACTCAAGCAGCGTGTTTGAACGTGTTTCTAATAACGGAGTGAATCACAGCCTTACACACGCTCTGAAGCGTGCTAAAATCGATAAGATGGTTACATTCCACGCGCTACGGCATACTCATGCGAGCATACTCCTCTCTCAAGGTGTGCAGCTCCTAACTATCAGCAGAAGGCTTGGCCATTCTGATGCTAATATCACTCTCAAAACTTACTCTCACATTCTGGATGAGATGAAGATTTCTGAGGCAAAAAAAATAAAAGAGATTTTAGTCCACGGAACAAATACGGAACAAAACCTCTAAAAACGTTGATATATAAGCAACTTTTAAGGAGAAGAGGTGATTTTCTTAACGTTTCATAACGTTTCACATCGCTTCATATCCTTATAATAACAGCGTTTCTGTATCATGTCATTTCATACGTTTTCTACTTTCACGGAACAAATACGGAACAAAAAAAGGCTGCCAAATTGGCAGCCTTCTGTATATTATTTAACTGTGATTAATCCTTCTGGCTCGACTGTGAAATCTGGCTTTTCTGCCATCGTTCCGTCTTCACTAATATAGTACCATCCATCCTTGCCTTTAACAAAAGCATTCGATTCCATGAATCCGTTGCTAGTGTTTAAATGGTACCATTTGTCATAGTACTTAACCCATCCTTTGACCATTTTACCATCTTCTTTAAAATAGTACCATTCATTATTAATCTTTTTCCAGCCAATAGCCATCGCTCCTCGCTCATCTAACCAATACCATTCATTATCATCTTTAAGCCATTGATTAATTAAGCAGTAACCTCTAGCATTGAAGTAAAACCATTCTTTACCTACCTTTTGCCACTTGTTGGCTGGATAGCTGCCGTCTGAATTCTGATACCACCAGCCAGTCTCATTCTTTTGCCAGCCTTCCTTAAATTCTAGGCCGTTTTCAATATCGCGCTTGAATTGCTCGCGGCTAATTCCCCAACTTGCAAGATAAGGATATGGATCTACATGATCGCTGTAATTTTCTGGTTGATTATACGTGCAATATTCATGAGACTTGATTCCTGATAAATCTGAAGAGTCCAATGTTTTAGGAAGTCCAGCCTCGTCAGCTAATTCTCTTAATAATTGAATATAGAGTCTGTAGTCTTGCATAAACTCTTCTCTAGTAGAATGGCTTTCAATCAATTCAACGGCTGCATAAGTCTCAGCGTTCCATCCGCCTCCAACATCGTAAGCTCCTTGGTTTACAGGCCCAACCTGCATAACTCGTCCATTCCCTACAACATGAGAGAAAAAGCCAGAGTTGACAGGTCTGCGCATGTGATAGTCAGCTTCATTTTGCGCTGTAGAGTTTTTGTTTCCTGTTGAGTGTGCGTGAATTTGTCTATAAGGCTCATAACCAACCTGTGGGAGTCCTTCTCTATATCTACTTGTATCAATTTCCATTTATATTCCTCCTTATTAATTTGTTGGCCAAGGGTCGTCTGTAACGTATGAAATATTCGATACCCGAATATCGCCGATGTCTTTATCTGTTGGTATTGGGTCTAAGAATTGGAAACGTAAGTGGTTTGCGTCTCCATAACCTCCAAGATACCATGTACCGTAAGATACCCCATCGTCGTTATATATTGACCCGATTAACGAAGTGGCTGTTCGGTACCCATAAGGCATTTGTCCATTTGTTAAGATGAAAACTTTCTTTTCACGGTTTCCCGGATGTGCCACGAATCCAAGCCCACCACGGCGAACAATACCGAACCAACCCCATTGCAAACCACCAAATTGTAATTGTACAATGTCATTAATTCTTCGTGCTTTTACGGATGAATTACCGAGTTTTGAAGTTGAGTTTAGGGTTTTCCAACCAGTATCTCCATCTAATACCGCCCAGCCTTGGTTACCTGAAGGGGTACGTTTAATCCATTTCAAAGCTCCGTTAGTTTTCTTAGTGTCAACGTATGTCTGTCCGATAGTACCATCGACTTTACCGTTTGGCATACCTTCGCCAATTAACTCACTAGATGAAGTTGTTGCATTTTGACTATAAGCTGGTAAATTAACACTTCCGCCACCATCAGATAAGATGAGTGTATTCCCTGATAAAGTCAATTTTTGAGGAATACCCACACCATCACGGCCATTCTCTCCACGAGGGCCAACAGGTCCAGTTAATCCTTGCGGACCAGCAGGGCCTTGCTCACCACGTTCTCCACGCTGACCTGCTTCTCCTTTAGGACCAGGCTCTCCATCTCTTCCTTTTTCTCCTGGTGTTCCTGGAATACCCTGAATGCCTTGAAGTCCAGGCTCGCCTCTGTCTCCTTTAGGCCCTGGAGTCAGAGCAATGTGTTTAAGCTCTTCTTTTGTCGCATAAACGCTAGTATCGATTTTAGGAGAAGATTCGAGTACTTGAATTCGTCTCAAGATTTCTGAATCGTCATATCTCGCACCTTCTATATGGATATTGCTTAATGCTGCCTGTAATTCAGCCTTTGTGACAATCTCAGTGATTGCAACAATTCGCTTGCTGTCTTTCTCAATCACTGGTAAATCTTTGTGCTTATCGATTTCAGACACTCGAACACCAAACGAGAATTTGTAAACATCCGCAGATTGTACAACTTTCTCAATGTATACATATCCTGTGACTGTTTCATCAACAGTAATCAATGATGTATCAAATGGCACTTCTACTTTGTTTCCAGTAACATTGCCAATAACTTCTAAAAATCTATTTGAATGTTGGAAGTGAAACAGCACAATTACTTTGCTGACATCCGTTCTATCAAGAGTTAACTCGATTAGCGCGCTATTCGTATCGTGAGAATAGAATTCATCTTGTATACTCTCTATATTTTTTCGGATTTTAGTGTCTAGACTAACATTCCTTTTGATTGTTTTCATAATTCCTCCATAAAAAAGGCAGCCACGATTGTAGCTGCCTAATGTTTCTATTGATTGTTTGGTCGTTCGTATGTCATAGCACGAGTGCTGTCGCTCATTCCGCTAGTTGTTGGATCGTTGACAATCCCAACAATAACAAGTACCGCGAATAGTGCGTTAATGAACACTAGCAGTTTTTCAGTAGTATCTCCAATCTCTAGACGAATGTTGAATACTGCTAATAATGTTTGAAGCAGCAATGCTAGAGCAGGAACGAGTGTAATCCAAAATGTCTTATTTAAAATGCGTACTTTCCAATTGATCATCATATTTCTCTACCTCTTCCACAATTAATTTTTTAATTTTGTTTTCTTGATTTTTTCTCATTTGATTAATGTACGGCTTCATTGCTTCTGGAAATGGTAATCCAAGAGCTTCCCAGTTTTCCATTAATGAGCCAATGTAACTAATAATAAAGAATAAGCAGGCTGTAATGCCGATTTCTCGATGGCCTAGAGCGCGTGCATATAGCGCAATAACCATCACGACAGCTACAACTAAGAAATGCCGCAGCAAGCCGTTGGTACTCGTCTTGCTGTCAAATTTCTTTAATTTAAAGGCTTTGATGTATCCAGACACAATGTCAAAGAATACTAACCAAAGCAGAATCTGAATGTAAGGACTCTTAAACAAAGATTGAAGATGATCGTTTAAAAGTCTTAGTTCGATGTCGTTAGGCATTATAATTCCATGACCTCTACGACAGTTTTGTATTTTTTGATTTCTTCACGTTTATTAGCATTTTCTTGCTCTAATCGTAAGATCTCATCGTTTAGACTTTGAGCTTTTTGCTCTAGTTGAGCTTTTTCTTCTGAAAGTCGATTAATCTCATCTTGTTTAGATTTTACTTTTGTTTCCAACGATGTGATTTTATTTTTGATTGTCTCTAGTTCCATAATCTTGTCTCCTTAATTTGTAATTGTGATTCCGTCTAAGCAAAGCCAATCGCTATTTACATCTCTTACTACTACTATAGTTCCAGATTCGTAAACATTTAATGTGCATAGTTTGTAATCTTTTGTCATTCCTCTTATGAACATTGTTTTTTCAGGCTTCACAGGAAAAGTAATTTTCAATGCATGTCTCCAAGGAGTAACATCTCCACCTTTGCAGCTCCCTCTTAATTCGATTGAACCAGTATTAGTGACTTTATACTGAACAGGTGGATAATCAGTTCCATAATCTTGCCAACCGTTTAAATACGTTGCATTTTTCCATACATTTGTCCATTCTGACCATTTTCCATTTTCCAATATTCTTGTGTGTAGGTTAGTTGAATTAAATGGTGTATATTGTTGAATGCAATAGTTAGAATCTGTGCTGTGAGTTATAACATTGATATAACCATAATTGTTAGTTCCTGCTGGATTGTGCTGCACACCAAAAGCATGATAACCTCCAGCCGTCTTCAAATTGTTTAAATCACCATTATACTTTAATGATTTTCCGTCTATTGATGTCAGAGCGAATTCCTGTACTGGTTTACCTCGCGACATAAGGCCATCTTCGACATTTAAGCTGCTGTGGAATGCAACTGGAAGGAATGACTCAAAGTGATTTTCTAGTTCTGGGAATCCTCCGACTGCTGCTCTATTGTCTCCCCATGCCCACAATACTCTTGAAGAGCGTACTACAAGCACAGAGTCTACTAAGTCACTCAACTTATCTTGTATTACTAATCGGACATTATATGCTTTTGAAAGCTCATAGAACGCTCCACAATCAATTTGACGGTTAATCCGTTCTGTACTCTCATTCGTGAGATTAACTGCATCAATCCATCTATTAGCCTTCTTAGCTGAGTACTGAATTTTAAGAGTGTAAGGATTACGATTAATCCCATCAATAACTAATGGACTTACATTTGCAGCAACTGTGGCAATGATAGTCTTATTAGTTCCGTTACCTGTTCGGTTAGCTAAGAATCCAATAATTTTAGGCGCGTAATAATCCCATACTTTGATAGTCTTTGATTTAGTGGCTGATCTGCCGCGTGAGTCAGTAACCTTTGCAGTAACTTCTAAATTCCCAGCTTTATTTGCTGGAAAGTCTCCTGTTGCTGCTCTAACCACTAAACTATCTACTGTTAACTCAGTCGATACGATAGTTGAGCCATGAGAGCCTGCTGCATTATTTGCTTCAACTCTCATGACAGATTTATCTTTTACAAAATTGCCAACAGGAATGAATTCTGCTAATTGTGCCGTTCTTTCAGTGATTGTTACATCTTCAAGTGTCGGAACGATAGAAGCAGGAACCTTAATCGGAACCCCTCGCTTATATACATCATTTCCAATCTTGTCATCGCCTCTGAATGTACGTACACACACATCTAGCAGTCCAGTATCGCTGTTAGTGATACGTGCTGCATAATCTATTGGAACTGTGAGCTGAACGCTTGTATCGTGTCCAGTTCCTAAATCAATCCAGCCACTGTCATTCACTTGCCACCACACTTGATGTCTGAATTCGTTGACTTTTTTATCAATCTTGATAGTAACTGGCTGCCCTAATTCAGTTGCTGTAACTGAATTAATGGCACTAGATCGTGGAATATTTGCTAATCCAAGTGTTCCACTGAACCAATTAATATTTCCTTGATCGGCTACATTTAAAATTCTTGCCCAGAATGTGATTGTTTTGCTTCCATCTTCATTGTGAGGAATTCTAATAGTTCCACTTCCGAGCAGCACCCTGTTTGTATTTCTTAAATCGAAGCTTACATACTTATTAACTACTGTTTGCCCGTTAATCGTAGCTTCTGCCCATGTCTCATTGTTTAAGTCATAAACCCATGTACTGCCTCGTTCCAGCCACAAGTGATACTGAACTGGAGAGTCGTTATTTTCGATGCTGTAACCAGTCTCAACAACTTCCATAGCAAGTCTTGCATATCCGCTACTTGTATATTTTTCAATTCTAGCCATTTACAGCACCTCCTACATAAGAAATAACAGTAAATTCATTGTCATATCTTTCAAAAATATGATTGGCAATAGTAACGGAATTCCAGAATGTTGCACTAACAATATTCATTTGTTGTCCAGACACGTACGCAACTACGCGACCAGAATCGATAAATTCCATGCGCTCGTTTGTGTATCGGGTTTGCAATTTATTTCCGTTCTTTCCGATAAGCATTCCATCTTCATCAACATTAAAATATGTTGAGAGGGCATTAAGAAGAATGCTTGACTGCTCGATGTTAAGCTCTACTGCTCTTGTTCTCTGCCCTAGTCCTCGAATCTCTTCTGCAGTCTCTTGAATTCTCTTATACGACTCTTCAATATTGCTAAACTTACCAGTTAAATCTCTGAGTGTGTCTTCTGTGACTTGTGATTTATTGATGATTTCCATCACTTGTGCAAATTGGTCAGCATGCTCTCTGTTACGCTCCTCAAATTCTTTTTGAAGTCGTTCAAGCTCTTTGTTGTCCTTGTTCAGAACTGGCTTCCATTCGCCATTTGTGAAAATCTTTGGAACATCTTTCCCTGGAGTGCTCGTATCAGTCCATAAATCTCCAGCGCTAGGATTGGCTGGTGGTGTTGGGCCTATAGATTTATTTACAATAAAATCTTTAATCACAATCGAGCTGCTCGCAGCAACTTGATTCCCTTCAATGGCTTCGCATACAAAAGTAGCTTCTCTATCAACATCACTGACAGTAATTGATAATTCATTGCTGCCATTTGTATGCTGCTCATTCCATGCTGCATCGTCTGTACCATACTTGCTCACGCGTTTCCATCTATATGAAAAACGGTTGTTCATCGGAATGTCCATCTTACTTACATTAGCAATTAATGTAGTAGATATATTACTATTCTGGAATACTACACCATCCGTAGATTTAATGTTCATAACGAATGGCACTTCTGTAAAGTCAAATAATCGTTCTTTAACCAATGTACTCAAGCGCTGAACTCTCTCAGAGATTGTGTCTGGATTTTCAACTATATTAGTAATAGTTATTTTCCCATTGTTCCTATTGGATAATTGAGTTCTTATCTTAGACACTCTAGCCTCTAAGTGTAATGCTGGTTGATATTCGTTATCAACGATAGTAATACTATCTCCAACATGTAACTCTTCTTGTAAGTAGTTAATATCAACTTCATAAGTAACCTCTGGATAAGCACGTTTTTTTAACTGTTTTAACGTTTCGTCAAATAATGCTTGTTGAGTTTTAGCTTTACTTTCATAAGTAGCAGTAATGTATCCAGCGTCTCTTGCTGCACTAGGATGTCTTGTCCATCGTTCTCCTTCTTGAAGATCGTGCAATGTGTCTTCACTAACCCAGTAGCGACCATCATTGTATTTAAAACCTACTAGAGATACTCCATCACCATAACCACGTAAGGCAGTAGCAAGATTCTCAATACTTTCTTTCTTGGTAATCTTACTGATGTTAGTTCCATACTCCAATCTAACTTTATTATCCTTACCGATTCTCTTATAGAAATTCACTAATTTACGATGGATTTTGCCGTGTACGAACTCATAGCTATAATCCATTTCTGCATCAAATGCTTTAGCAAGTCTTCTTAATCGTTTTGTTGCAGTTTCAAAGCCTTCAGTCTTTATTGTACTTTTGTTAGTATCTGGAATTTCATTTGTTCCAATTTCCCAACCAGAGTCATAAGTTGAAGCTTCAAAATATTCTGCGAGTGTTTTAGGCTTATCTTCAATTAACGGCCATACTGTTTCTCCAAGTAAATCCATTCCAGCATCTTCACAGAAAAATGTTTTACTGTCGCTGTCTTGTTCGATTGATACAATCTCAAAGCCTCGCATTTTATTACCGTCTGAGACAAACAGATAGCAGCCAACAATAATTTTTTCTAATTCTGGATTCCCGTCTTTATCTATAGTGAACTCATACGTTCCAATACCAGTATCGATATCTTTTTCAAACCAATCGTCATAAGCTAATAATCCGCCAGATAAGTCAAAACTTACCTGGCATAAAGTAGCGTATTTTCTTGTTGTAATTGTGATCATATCCATCGCTCCTTAAACGTAGCTTCTACGACTGGAATCTTATTGTCATCTCCAAGGATTGCAACTTCTGTAATTCCAGGCTGGATAGAGAACACTTGGCTTGCTGCATTGATGTACTTACGTTCACCGTTAACAGTGAGCTTGTTCTCAGCACTATCAAACACAACTAAGTCATTAGTATTAATCACTGCTGGGCCATTCTCATAGCCGTACTGCACTACTTTTCCATTAGGATGGGTGAAAGATATCATCTTGTATGCTTTTCCTGCAGTAAATTTGTAAATCGGATAAACAGGAGCCGTACCTTCATTGTTGAATATAAGCTTGTTCGATTCCCTTCTTGCAGCCTTCTCTGTTTTCGAGATGGCAAAAGGGTTAAAACAGTGAATTTCAAAGGAACCTTCTGAATATCTGAATGTAATCAGATTATAGTCAGTAGTTCCAGCAACTATGCCCTCGTAATACACGCCTGGCTGATAGCCAAACTCAAAGCGACTTAATCCAGGCACTAGCAGCGCACGTTGAAGAGCAATCTTGCTCTTCTCAATGCGATCACCTAATAGAGTGAATTTTACTTTAATCACTCGTTTTCCGAATCGTCTACGAATGAATCGCTCACCATCCGCAAGAGCATACTTCTTAGAAGTGGTGCTAATGCTTGGACTGAATCCAAAATCAATATTATTAATAATTAATAAATCGCCAAGCTCTTGGCCGTTAACCTTAAAGATAAACATTAGCGCTCACCTCTCTTCCGTTGTTCTCGTCTATTGTGTTTTGTCTGTTCGTCTGTTACATAAGGTGTAATTTGTTTTCCTACAACTTTGCCATCAAGCTCGACTGTAGTGTGAATTTCTACTACTTGGTTATCCGTTTCTGTATCGTATTTGTATTGTTCTGGCTTCCATGCGCTCATTTGAGCAGCTTGCTGCTTAGATAGCTGAATTCCTCCAGCTACAGCCACATTACTGCCGATTTCAACATCATTGAACACTTGATTATCCAGATACTTGTCTACTACTTCATTAATATCTTCTGCGATAGCTTGAACAGTAGTCTTAACACCTCTAAAACCGAGCTGTAATCCTTCCTGTAAGCTGTCCATGATTGCATTACCATGTGGGATTAATAATCGTCTATCATAGCTGATTGGGCCTTTGTGTTCAGAAATCCAGTTAGCAATGCTGCCAACGAAGTTTTTAACACCTTCGAATGCTGATTTAATACCGCCTAGAAAGCCATCGATAATGGCTTTCCCTGCTGCCCACAAGTCGATTTTGCCCAAACTTGAAACAATGTTGCCAGCCATTTCTCCTATCTTGCCAAGTACTTTCGGAATCATTTGTACTAATCCTTTAATCAAGCTAGATATAATTTGAACACCAGCATTCAAAATCTGAGGTAAGTTGTTCCAGATTGTAGTAACCAGATTAGTAATCATATTGATTCCTGTGTCCACTAAGACTGGGATTCTCTGTAGAATTCCGCTGATTAAGTTAGTAACAACTTCAAACCCAGCACTGATATATTGAGGCGCATTGTTGTAGATTGTTTGCAGCAATGATGAAATTAAGTCAATTCCAGCTTGTAGAATGCCTGGAGCAGCTTGGACTAATCCATCAATTAATTGGAACACAAAATCTATTCCAGCTTGGAAGATTGATGGCCAGTTCTGCATAAATGCTTCTACAAGTCCATTAACGATATCACTTACAATATTCAGCAGTCCTGGGATTGCTTCTAGAGCGCTGTTGTAAATTCCCATTACCATATCGCTTCCCATTTGCAGCAATTCTGGCACTGAGTCCATGATTGAACCTAAGTTCTCTCCTATAGCCGTGCTGGCTAATTCAAACGCTGATTCTAGGATGTCTGGCACACCTTTAACAACGTTCCAGAGCATTGGCAAGAAGTTATCTACAAAGAATGTCTTAGCAGTGTCTGCTAATGCAATCAGTGCAGGCTCTACATCCTCACCGAGCGCTAAATCACCGAGCAAGTTATGTGCTGCAGCCTTCATCGCGTTAAATGAACCAGTGAAGGTCGTGGATGCTTCTTTTGCAGTGGTTCCAGTGATGTCAAGGTTATCTTGAATCGCGTGGATAGCTTGATACACATCATTCAGATTGTTGATGTCGTATTTAGTTCCAGTGAGCTTTTCTGCATCTCTTAATAAGCGCTGCATTTCTTCTTTTGTACCACCGTAACCAAGTTTTAAGTTGTCAAGCATGGTATAGTTCTGTTTAGCAAATCCTTGATAAGCCGTCTGGATGCTTTCCATTGAAGTCCCCATCTTGTTTGAGTTATCTGCCATGTCTATCATCGCCATGTTAGCCACTTCTGCAGCCTTCGCAGTATCACCGCCAAGAGATTGCAGCAAGCTTGCACTAAAGCCTGTCACATTCTCCATATAAGCGTTGGCAGACAATCCAGTCGTTCTATATGCCTCATCCGCGTACTTAACTACTTGTGCTTTGCTATCCTTGAATAGAGTTTCAATCCCACCAAGAGATTGCTGCAATGAAGCTCCCTCACTTAATGCAGCAGTAATACCAGTCTTAATAGCAGCTCCAATTCCAAGCGCTGCAGCAATTTTTAAGGCAGCTCCTTTAAATCCGCTCATGAAGCTGGTTCCTGCTTCCTGTCCAGAGCTTGCTACTTCTGAACCCATTGCTTTCTGAATCATTCCCTTAATTCCTTGTGCTGATGGAATAATCTGAACATAAGCAGCTCCTAATTCTGTTGCCATTAGTCATCCTCCTTTCTTAACAATTTCTCTCTTTCTTTTAAGAAATCCTCGCTTGATTCAAATCCAACCAAGTCGCTTGTTTTCGGTTTTTGCTGTGATTTTGTCAACAATGCGAGCATAGATGCTGGATAGTTGCGACCGTTCATGCCGTCCTTTGTCTGCTGCCATATCAACACGTTTAACTTGTCTTGTATTCCAGCGAGCAGCATAGTCTCAAACGGAACTTCGATATCATTCATCTTCATTTTGATTCTTGAATTTTCTCTCAAACCAAAAGAAAAAACGGCCACCATTTTTAATGGCAGCCGTCTGTAATCGTATATTTGATATGTTTCAGCAAGATCACAGATAAGCGCGTCTTCATCAGTCGCTATCATTTTAGCGAGGATTAAGATTTTTTTAATTCTTTATTTTCAAAAATAGTTTTCATAGTGTTAACAACATCATCTTTTGTCACTAATCCATGATCATTTCGCATGCTGTTTAAGAATGCTTTGGCTTCATCCTTAAATACAAACTCGACTAAATCTGGAAGATATAACACGCTCTTTTCTACTTTTGAAAGTGCCTCTAAAAAATCGTAACTCTCAAGTAATTCTTCAGCGATGCTGTAATTGAATCCTGCTTCTGTTGTTCCTGTAATCATTTAATTACTCCTTTTTCTGAATGTATTCATAGTGAGTGTGGCCTTCTGAATCTGGGAATGCAGATACTGTGCTTTCATATCCTAGTATTTCAGAGTCTGAGTATGAAATTTCTCCAAGTTCTGTCAATTTACCCATAGGAATAACTACACGTTTTAAATAGCCACCTTGAAGAACAGAATCGATTACAATAACTTGCGGTTCAGCTTCTTCTAAGCCTACTTTAATAGTGATACCTGTATCAAGTGTGCCTTCAACGTTTGATTTTCCATAAACGAATTTAAGAACATTAATATTCATTCCTTCAATAAACGTCATTTTGAATTTGTCGGTTTTATCCTTTTGCACAGTGTTAACAATAGCGCCACCCCACGCTTTCACATCTTCACTTGATGCAGTGTTTTCATTTTTAATTCCCTCATCAGAAATGAACCCTAGATTTTTGAATGCTGCATCTAGTTCAGTTTTAGCATCGGTTGGCAATGCTGTTTTTAATGGCGCTGTATACACAGCACCAGTGATTTTAGGTTTAACGGCCGTTACTTTGCTTGCATCGTTTTTATTTTCTGCCATCACAATTCTCCTTTAATTAATAGTGTTTGATATCAAAGACTGCTTGATATCTATATTTTTTACTTTCCGTATCTGTGTATATGTAGTCACTATTAAGCGATACACCAGATACATCATCTAATTCGACTAACATCTCAACTGCAGCCTTAACTGCTTCATTCAACTGTGCAGCCTTGTACAGCGTTGAATCGTAGCTCTGGAATACAATAGTTGAAGACTTGAGATGTTTTCTCTTTCCGCTGCCAGTCTGTTCGATTAATACAAATCTATCTGGCATCTTAGCTGCACGTTCCATGACTACTTTGCAGTCAAGCTTAGTAACTAAGAAATTGCGAATTGTTTCAAGAATCATCATCTCACCGCCTTTAATAGAGTATTATTCTTTTTTGTGTCCTTGATTGCCTTTACGGTGGTAGCTTTAACACTCGCATTGGCACGAGTCTTCCCTGTGAAAGTAGATACTTCATATCCATCTCCAGCTCTCCCTTTGATTGCTTCAGCGCGTTCTCTGAGCATTGCTTGCACCTCTTGTGAGCGCAGCATATCTCGAACACCTTTACTGTTCAGTTTAAACTTGAAATCACTCATATCTTTCCACCATCACCTTCTTATGCCAACGAGTAGGAACTAACTCCTCAATCCCTTCCTGGACAGGACCAAATGAACGGAACTTCTTACCAAAGAATTCAATATTCTTATCTTCCCATTCGTGAGTGTCTCCTTTAGGAATGCCCAGCAGATAGACTGCTTTCTTTCCTTCGAGCTGCACTGAATTAATAACATCATCGGCACTAGCAGGAGCAACAAGGACATCCTCTACTTGAGCAGCCTGCTCTTCGAAGATGTCAGCTCCAAATCCATCGCTGCCAGTCTTGACAGTTTGATATAGAGTGACTGTAATTCCTTTAATTTCCATAAGGCTCAATCACTCCAAATCTTTGAGTTGTTAGTTTCAATCGTTTCTTTTCTGACTCTTTAATGAAGATGCCGCCTCCTGGAATTAAATACGATCCACTAACCGAGTAACCCATTGCGCTCTGTGCGAACTGTGTCATCGGTTCTTGATTCGTAGATGTCATTAATGCACGAGATACAACATCGACAGTCACGGACTTAACAACGTTCCTAAAACTCTCACGCTCTAGAATCATATTGTCTAAGTCTCTGCCGTATTGATAAGCCTCTTCACGCAGCATGTCTGATACTGTGTCAAGAAGCGCTTCTGCTCGTTCTCTTTCAGTAGGCTGCAGATTTCTCCACATCTTCTGCAAGTCATCTAAAGTAGCAAATGAAGCCATTACTCATCATCCTTTGCTTCTTTCTTTTTAGTTGCTTTTTTCTTTGGCTCTTCGAATGGCTCCCATGAGCCAGACAGAGTGCTGTCTGACTCAATGATGACACCATTATCTTTATTGATATATTTCATATCACTGACCTACACTTCTTTAACGCGTGCGAAGGCTGTTTCATCTAAGATGCCCCATCCAACATTAGCTTTTGTACGTAAGCACACTTCGTTATGAGCTTTTAAGTCACGTCCAGCGCCGTCTGGATCACCATATTGAATTACTTCTAATGAGATTGAGTCAGCATAACCCCATTTGAAGCTGTTTTCGAAGTCACCAACGATAACATGGTCTTTTTCAGCAGTGTTGCTGCCTGTTGGAATCATGTTCTTTGTTGAATCAGCAATCATGCCAGCAAACACTTCTGGGCATTGACCAAATTTAAATTCTGGATATTGAGTAATTCCATTTTCTTTCACTTTAGACATCGCGTGTGTTGCTTGAGGAGAAAAGATGATTCCGTTAACTACTCCTCCAGTTGCTGTAACTGTATTTGCTGCAGAATCGATATTGTCTTCAATATTTGCTTCTGCATAAGTTACAACATTAGTAGTGATTTGGCCGTCAAATGAGTTAGTAGCTTTGAATGTTCCATCCGTCATTGATTTAGGCTCTAAACCATGGATAGCTGCGATATCAATCGCTTCTGCAAGTTTTTTAGCGAATCCTTCGTTAAATGCTGCTAAGAAATCAATTTTCTTTTCTTCGCTCATTGTTAAGAATTTATCAGAAACTCGAGCTTGATATGTGATTTCATAAGGGCGCACTACTTTAGGAGCAATAGTAGCTTTACCAGCTTTTACTTGTTCACCTTCTCCTACAATTTGCGCATTTCCTTCTAAGTTGAATACAAAGAATTCGTTACCTTCTTGAGGCACTGGATCTTGTTTTGAAACTTTAGCTAATACTGATTTACCTTTAACTTTTGAAAATAATTCTTTTACTAATTGAGGCGGATATAATGTGCCTGCTTCTAATGCTGTTTTATCTGTCATATTTATTTCCTCTTTTCTTTTTGTTTTATAGATTTAATTGCTGCAACACTTGCCGCATTGATGCTGTTCTCGAATCAACTTCTGGCTCATTCGATTTCATTGGCGCGACTACTTGTTTTTGTTTAACAAATGCAGATAATCGTTCTGCATCGGCTTGCAAGCTCTCTTCATCGTTTCCTTGAAGTCGTTCGGCTAAGTCATAAGGCAATCCATTGCGAACAGCAATTTGAGCTTTAAGCTGTGATGCTTTGTATTCGTCTGAGACTTTCTGCAGCTCCGCGAATTCTGCCTCTTTAGCGCTAATAAGGCCATCTTTCTCGATGAGCAGCTGATTATTTGCCTCGATTGTTGAAAGCAATCCAGCTTTTTCTTCTTCCAATTCCTTCACACGATTTTCAAGCTCTTCAGTTTTTGCTTGCGCGCGTTTAATTCGCTCGCTAACAATCTTATTAAGCTCTTCTTGTGTAAATGTTGTGTTTTCAGACATATAATGTCTCCTTTCCCTCTTTAACCTGTGAGTCCAGTAGATTTTTTTATTAAAAAAAGCCGCTATAGAAATAGCCGCTTTTAGTTTAATAACTGATTTTTTGAACGCGCTTAGGCTTAGCCGTAGCGCATGCCCAGTGTGCCAATAGCGCACTGTCCATTAAGCTAATGTCCACATCATCAAAGTGTGAACGATATCCAAAGCCACCATTCGAGCCGATATTTCGCTTGTCGCAGTTTGTTACAACTTTTGACAGCGAAGGCTGACCAGAGTGGCAAATTGTTTTCTGGTAGATGCCTTGCTCCCATAGCGCATTAGCCACGATTATCTCTTTAACCGTTGGCAGCACGACATTCTTAATCCTGTACTCTCTTAATTCGTCATCTAGCACCTTCTGACCAGAAGCGCCATCGATAACAATTTGAGCAACATTTGCTTTTTTAAGGAATGACACAATCCAGTCATTCCCATTTCGAACTGATTGACAATCAACTGCCTCAACGAATATATCTCCATAATCCGTCTTAACAGCGATGCTTAATGCAACGTTCGTACCATCTTGACCATACTTAATACCAGCAAATAGCTGCCCTTTAAATTTAGGCATTTCTTCAATTCTCAATGCTTCCCATTCTGTCTCTGAGATAGCTGATTTCTGATTATATTTAGGCCAAAAGCCGAGCCGCTGCACGTTATGATCGAGCTTATCATCACCCAGCTCCGCCTCAATTTTCCGCTCGTCTAAGTGATATCCCATTGATGGGTTTGATTGATACCAGGCTTCTACATCGTTAATATCTCGCTCTTCTGGAACTGACCACTCCGCCCATCCAGAATACTTTGCTCTACCAAATAGGCATGCTTCCCTAAATTTAGAGAATACCGTTCCGCTTGAGACTGGTGTTGGAGGTGTTCCACATAGAATAGTGATAGGATTATTACTATCAGTTACTGTATATTTAAGAGCCGATTCTTGTTCTGTGGTGTACTCTTGAGCTTCATCGATTACTAAGATATCGAATCCTTCACCGAGTCCACCGTTTGATGTTCTCGTTCTGAACTGGATAACTCCTCCAGTAGCGTACAGCTCGATACGTTCTTGACCTTTAGCTCGAATAGAGTTAAAGTCTTCTCCATCCACATATCCCATTTTTTCAAGATACTTTTTCATCTTTTCGAATGATGAATGCGATGTACTAATTCTGTGTGCCGTATGCAGGATGTTCAATCCTTTATGCAGCGCCCATAATTCAACTATATAGAGAATCTCAGACTTTCCGTTTCGCCGTGGGATTGAATATCCGAATTTTTGATGAACCCACAGTCCTTTTTTATCCAAAGCCATAACAGGCTCTAGAAGTTTTTTCTGCCATGTATAGCATGACAGTCCTGTCTTCTCGTATATCTCAATGGCTTCTTTAGCTAGAGAACGCTTTTTGACAAATGACAAGAGAACAGCTTGTGTAGGAATTTGATTCCCAAATTTCTTCCTAGCCACTCAATCATCCTTTCTATTTTCCAGCCTTTTTAGCAGCTTTGTCTTTTAATTCAAGATATGCTGCGCTCTTTTGATTTTTTTGATTTACAAAATCTTGTAATGAGATGTTATTCATTGCTGCTCGTCCAAGCTTCTTAACCATGGCTTGATATTCTCGTCTGTCTTCGGATGCTAGATTATCTGCCACATCACTCTCGCGCTGCTTTTTTAATGCAGCACGCGTATTAACCTCATTACTCCACTTTTTACTCCAGACATTCTGCTTCTTGCCATCGCCTGGATGATAATCAACAGTACATGTACATCTATCATGTCGTTTAAACACATCTCTACTGACACCAGGATATTGATACACTCCAGCGAGTCTGTCGCACCATTCACAGCAATTACCATCCGTTCTTCTGATGATTTTCGGCTTCAATCCAGCGTTATAATGAAAATCAGCATTTACTTGGATATGCTTGTCTACAACATTTTTGCTAAAATTCACTACTGGTTCGCCTAGAATCCATGAAACATCATCAAATGTATTCTCATAAGCTATGCGATTAATTAAGCTGTCTATTCTAAATTGATTGATAGGAGCTTGAATCGACTTCAATCCAATTCCAGCTTCTTTGTTAAGTGTTTCTTGCACTCTCATAGCATAAGAACTAACCATCCTGTGGTTAGTTCCTAGTACATCGTTTAAGATACGCTCTGCAATGTTGTAATACATTTTTCCGTCTGGCAGCACAGCGCTGCTAATGTTCTGCTGTAGAGCCTCTGAGATTAGTCTTCCAAGCGATACTGCGAATTCGTGTGCATCGATGAAGTTAGCTTTACCATTTGTTAATAGAAGCAGCAATCTCTTTAATTCTGGATTATTTTCAGCAGCTTCAAAGAAATCTTTTTGAATTTTTTCAAGCAGTCCTGGAACAATATCATCCATTCATATCAGCTCCTTTCACATTTATTGCTAACACATCTTTATTCAGCAGTTTTATCTTCAATTTTAGTTTTATTCAACATTTCTGTTGCTTCGGCCTCACTCATTCCTGTTGACATTAGGAGCGTGATTCCATTTTCTTTAGAAAGTACACCTTTCTGGTAATTACTGAGCAGTGAAGTTATCTCATAAGTTGAGATAATTCTATTTTTCTGTTTATCAGCTCCATTATCACTAACTGCCGTTTTTGGCTCTACTACCTCTTGCGCAGGTTTAACATCCATATTTCCTTTAATTCCGCTCAAATCGTAGATAATATCTGGAGTCAAGAAGTTAGGCATTGCTTGATTAAATTTAGAAACGGCATCACCTAATAGAGATAGTGCCGACACATCCGCTTCAAACAACGGTTCCCACTTAAGTACTGTATTAGAGAATTCTTTTCTCAAGTAACGTACTTCATCGCGTAAACATACAGATACATACGCTACATTAAGAAGTCCAGAGCCTAGAGAGCGTTGTGCAGCCTTTCCAGCAAGTCTTAAGTTCTCATGGCTTGCCTTGATAGCTTCAACGCTTGACGGATTGTCTGACACGAAGCCTAAATCATCAAGTGTTAATCCAGTCTCTCCAGCAAATCCAGCAGCAGCCATCTTGAGCTGCTCAACAAATGGAGTCATGCTTGCTGCAGTGAACTGCCCTACAGTAGGCTTATCTCTGTCATCGTCTTTAGTAAACATGATGAAGCTTGAAATAGTGGCTTTCCAGCTTTCCATTGGCTGTGCATCCTGGCTAACTCCAAGAACGTACTTTTGAGGGAATGAATAGAACTCAGCAGTTACTTCTGACCGCTCAATCGTGCGCTGCGCTGTCTTCTGATAATCAATCCCAGAGCGAGTGATACGCGAACGCCCAAAAGGCCTAGAAGCGTCTGGTCTGTGAATAACTGGTACCAGTAATGGAATTCCAGTAGGATTTTCAATCGAGTAAGGCTCTTCATTGATTGGATAGAAGATTGTCTCGTCTGGAGTGAAATACGCTTCTAATGTTGGAGTGTTGTTTTCTCCTCGTTTTAGCACCGCATAGCCTTCCGTCAATAGGTTAGTGATTGGATCTAGCACACCAGTCGCATTGCTTGCTTCGATGACTTGCAAGCGTGGCATTCCTTCTTCATCCTTCGATATATAAATAAAGCAGCATGAACCAATCAATGCAGATAGGATTGCTGAATCAAAGAAGATATCTGGATTGTTAAATCGGAATATCTCATTAGCGTTAAAATTGTCGTTTGCAAATTCTCTGAATACTAATCTATCGGCCAGGCTGTCCACTGCTTTTGTAGTCCATCCTAGGACAGTCTTATATTTATCTCTAATCTGTGCTGGAATTGTAATTCCATCCGAATTGTCAAGTTTCTGCATTGAATAGTAGTCATATCGCATTAATACTCTGCTGCGATATAGATTCAGTTTGTTCTGCAGATATGCTTTGCCTTTTAGTTCCATTTCTTTCTCCTTTTCGTGTTTTTGGCGCGAGAAAATATGTACAGGGACTGCGTGAAGGTCGCAAGAGCTGCAGGGTAGGTACCCTCCCCCCTATCAGTCTGGAACGTAATTTGTCCAATCTTTAGTTTGTGGCAAATTTCGGTTTCCTACAGTATTTTTAAATTCTCGTGCTTGATTGAATAATTTGTCTGATTTTTCTCTGTTGCATGTCCAGTGTGCGAGCTGGAGGTTATCTATGTCGCTTGGATGTCCTCCTTTGTTGATTGGGATGATATGATCTATCACTGGTGACATAGGGTGTGGATATTCAAGCCTCACATCAACTGGTTGACCACATATCCCACAGATATTCTGTGTCTTAAGAATTATCTTCTTGTTCTTTTCGTATGCGACACGGTGGGGGCCAATTCTATCTAGGCGGGCCATTTCAACTGCCTCCTCCTTTCATTTGAGGGGTGGGGGGTATTTTTTGTTTGATAAACATTAAAAAAAGCCACTATCAGAGCGTGTCTGTGCATATAGCTAGTGGCAGTTTGGCATCTTATTTTAGGACTCTTTGGAGTCTCTTTGAATTTATCATATCTTATATTGTGTTAAATTCGAGCAACGCTCGAACTCGTTGATTTAATAATGTTTTTAAAACATTCTCTTTTTGAATTTACATTTTCTCATTATGTTAAATTGAACATCGTTATAAGTAGAAATCGTCCATCGATTTATCCTGTTGATCTTGTTGAATTCCAATGTATCGAAGTGTAATGTCTGGACTTGCGTGGTTGAATAGCACCATCAACATAGCTACATCCTTATTATTTTTATAATGATGATAGCCGAATGTCTTTCTCATTGTGTGTGTTCCAACATTCTCAATGCCGATATCTTCCGCTGCAGCTTTCAGAATGTAGTAAGCTGCTTCTCTTGTAATCGGCTTGTTCTTTCCTTTACGACTCTTGAACAGATAATCTTGAGGATTCATGCTGCCGATGTACTCTTGTACTTCTCTTCTTAGAGAGCGATTCATTTTCCGCTTTAATATCTTTCCTGTCTTCATCTCTCTAATGTTTACGTACTGCCCCTGCACATCCTTTACTTTTAACTTAATGATGTCGCTTATTCTTAATCCCAGGTTAATTCCGAACATGAACAGCATATAGTTTCGCTCGTTCCATTCCTTCAGATAATCTTTCATAGCTTGCACATCGTCTGGATCTCGAATCGGTTCCACATAATTCATGCTGCTTGTCCTTTCTAAAAACTAAAGAGCGCACCTTGCAGCACGCTCTTTTGACAGTTTTATATTGGTTTATATTAGGGGAATTGCCGCGAGTGGACTCGAACCACTCTCATAATTCCTATGCGGCACTTGCCAGCAGTCGTCCATGCTGCTGACTTGTATACACCTTTTCCAGGACTGGCTTTGATGTAGCTGTTTCCGCAGCTTCATCTTTGTTTCCCTACTTTTTCTATATTAACATTATAACTTGTTTCTCTTTGTTTAAACTTTCAAATTACTTTCAAAGTTCTCCCAAGAAGTCGAATAAATCTTTGACATTTTTTCCTTTTTCATATTTCAAGAATGAGCCTCCATCGTAATAATGGGCAAACTCTATCTTGGCTTTATCAAGCAGCCTATAGAATTCAGTCGAAGAGTAATCCAAGTCCATGTAGATAGCAATGTCGCTCACGTTACTCTTGACATACTTCTCAATTAGAACCTGCCGATAATACGGATCACGTATCTTATTAATGGCTTGCTCTATCTTGTCCATATAGCTTCTGGCTGTTTCTTGTCGAACTATATGATCTTCAATCGGATTGCGCACAGTTCCTGTGTAGCTTCTAGGCTCGAATGAGAATACTGCTGTTATCTTGCTGACATAATTATCTCCAGCAATCTTCTTGAGAGTCTTGTAATGTTCTAATACTTCCGTTATTCCTTCAATCGTGGCCTTAGTGTCTAGCTTCATCTAACTCCTCCCTAAAACGGTAAGTCATCCTCGCTGAATTCGATTTGTTCAGCTTCATTGCTACTGAATACAGGCTGATTGTTTCTTGATTCAACTGTCTTTTTGCTTTCTAACAATGAGAATCCTTCCGCTACTACTTCTGTGATATAGACTGCCTTTCCGTCCTTCTCGTAGCTGCGCGTTTGAATTCTTCCCTCAATCCCAACAAGTGAGCCTTTGTCAGTGAATTTAACAAAGTTTTCTGCAGCCGTTCGCCACATTAAGCAATTAATGAAATCTGCTTCATACTCTCCATCTTTATTCTTGAAATTGCGCTGCACTGCAATACTGAACTGCGTATATTTAGTGCCATTCGCTGTGAATTTAAGTTCTGGCTTCTTTGTTAGTCTGCCCACTTCTACTACATGATTAATCATTATCTTTCCCCTCCAATAGATATTTCTCGTGTGCTTTCAAATCGCCTTTCAGTATACGAGTAACTCTGTTAAATTCTTTGATTGCTTGTGACTTCATTGGCTTAATGCCATCTCTTCGAGCTTCGTCTGTTTCTGGAATGTAATATCCTGTTCTTCCATTTCGCTCTCCAATAATCACAATCCCATAACGATTGACTAATGTGTCGATAATCTTCTTCACTCGTCTTTCTGATAGTTTAGTGATGTTTGAGATGTCCACTCTGTTAATTCGTCTAGTGTCGCTGTTCGGAATCAATCTCAACACCATTCTTTCCTCTGCGCCCATTCGTTCCATTAGCAGCTCTCCTTCAATTCTTCTAATCTGTCTAAATTATATCCAGACCAGGCATTTTCGAAGTGTTCATCTAATGTCACTACTGGAAGCTGCTGGAAGCCGTTTAACTTAATTTCTTCTAGCTTATCTGGATGCTCAGATACATCCACTGACTCAAATTGAATTTTATTTTGATTTAACCACATCTTTGTCATCTCACACTGGATGCAGTTGTTTTTTGAATATACTTTAATGTTCATATTCTATTCCCCTCTTGATATTCCAATAAATCTATCTTTGTCAAATTTAGCACTCATCCGTGTATTGTCTTCTCTGTCTGTGTACGTGAACCAGATAGTCTTTTCGTACTCTTCCAGGTCTTCAATATTCTTGAATTCGAATGCTTTTCCGTTTTCTAGAAACAATACTATTTTCATGTTAGCCTCTCATGTTCTTCTGGATTGACATCACAATCCCTGCGATTGAACCAATTAACATCAACGAGAATATAATTACTAAGTAAGTAGCCACTGGCAGCACAACTGCAAACCATGTGATTGGCACTCCAACTAATTTAACAATTGCTAAAATCATGCTTAAGCTTAATGCTGCTACAAACATATATGTTAGTAGTCCTATTTTTTTATCATCCATGATAGTGATTTCCCCTTTTCAATAATTTCTTGATATGATTCTTGTACAAAATATTTTTCACCTAAATTAGTTGTGATTTTCGTAAACTTAGCACATCCATTCTTTGGCTTTTGTTTAAATCCAAAGACTCTATTAAATTCAAGTGTCTGTTTGTCTGAATCAGTCATGCAACCTTCTTCAATGTGCGCGATAGCATAAACTGATAAATATAACTTTTTGCCATCGTCCTTTGTTATCTCAATAAATTTCATATATTTCACCTTTCACAAACAGTTTGATTATTTCATCTTTAAAAATAGATGCAGCTTCTTCTGCATGGCCTATACTCTTAAAGTATCCAAAAATATTAAACGGATTATTATATACTGCACTACTTACAATGATATCTTTTTTGCTCTCATCCCATTCCAAGTAAAATTTTTTACTATTGATTGTAAATTGTGGAAGCCATCCGTCATTTCTAAAGTTTCTGAATTCTTTAATTTTGTATAATAGAACTCTTCTTTTAGCTTCTAGTTCTGCTTGCTCTTCGCTGCCGAATAGATTTCCTTGAGTTAAAACTTGTCCATCAAAAAGCGGCATCCATTCATCAACAAAACGTTTTTCTCTTATTGAACCATCTGGATTTAATACATATAATCTACTGTTATCTTTAAAGTCATTTTCTAGTTTTTCTAATTCTCTTTTTTTGTTTTGTAATTCTACGTATTGGTTTGTAATTTCATTTATTTTACTCATCTTCTCACCTACTTAATAAACTGTTGAAAAAATACAATGTCTGGATATAAGAATGGAGATACTACAAGAATTATCAATGTTAATACACCTATAAAAACCAGAAACTTAGTTAACACTTTCAATCTTTTTCCTGCATCTTTTTTTACACTTTCATCCCAAGATGAACTCATGCTATAGTTCATAAAATCAATAAACATAAAAAATATGATTATAGTTGCTAAACCTAATAGACCACCAAGAATATTCTGTGTTAACGAGTAAAATACAGCCTCTGTTCTTAGTTGTGGATATAATTCAATCACTTTTTCAACGCTAACCTTCAGTAAGTCTGCTATTTTACTCAAAATATCTGTATTCATCCTTATTCCTCCACTTTTACATAAAAATATTTTTTTTAATTCTGATAACTATCGTGTTATCAATGTATCCTTCTTCCACTGTTGCACTTCCTTTTGGCAGTTCGGCGAGTATATCGTATAGTGCCTTATCATAATCCACTTTTTCATCGCCTGTTCGCTTAATCAACATTTTTAAATGCTTTTCAGCCTTTCTCAAATCTTCATTCATCTTGCCCTTAGAAGGTGCGCGCAGCACGTACTTCAAGATATTCCCTACTAGATAACCATCAATCGCATTTTCGTATTTCGGCAGAAAATTATCCATTACTTCAAACACTTCTAATCCGTTAACTCCTTTGTAATGGCTTGGATGGTTAACAGCGCTGTTGCTGCGAGATTTATCCCATTGTTTTTGCCTTTTTTGTGCTATTTCTTCATCTATTAGCCTTTTGTTTTCAGATTTTTCTTTTAGTTCTTTTATATATTCATTTAAATTCACTTAATTCCAGCTCCTTCAAAGTACGTTTCGAGTCTATCCATTATTTTCTTTCTGGTTTGCCAGCCAATTTCATACGGATTTCTTAGAAACACATTTAATGTGACTGTTCTTACTTGCAAGATGTCTCTAGCCATGTGTTTGAAGTTGTTTTCTGAGTCAGCAATCATCTCTTCGATATCATCTCTAGTCTTCAACAAGATTGAATCATACAGGGCATCCAATCTGTTATGCCCAATGTTGCTATCCATCTTGTTAATTTTGAAAGGCTTAGGCGCTGCTGCCACTTCAACTACATTGCCTGTCACTCCATGCTCTTTCATGAATTTTCGTGCAGCTCCATAATTTTTGAATGTCATTGCTTCTTTTTGACTGGCTTTGAATTCAAATGTGTAAACTGGATGGTGTCTGTTAAGATATCCCATCATGCTGCTATGATCATTAATTTTTTTAAAGTACATATTGCCCTGTTTAATTACAAATACCATACTCATTCTCCAACTCTGCCATTATTTCGATATGGCTTCTGATTTTCTTCATAATGTCGCTATGTGGTTCGGATGTTTGGTAAGTGGCTATTATTACACTATTCCTGTCTTCAATCAGACGGAAGCCGTACAGCTTCTCTAATTGAGCCACTTCTAATGCTTGCCAGATAGCTTTGTCTTTCTGTTCCTGCTGCTGCTCGATATATGCTGCTGCATACGGAAGATGTTTATACAAGCTCATTGCCTTAATGTTCTTCTGGCATTGTTTAGCTTCCTGCAGCATAACCATCACAGCTCTTGTAGTCTTCAATCCTTCAGACTTCATAATCTTTTCGAATTCTATCGCGTTCATTTTTAAAACTCCTCTACAAAGTCCATTCGAGCTTTGAAAAATTTGAAAGTAGAATCCATCAAGTCTCCTTCTCTGTTCTTCTTGATTGAGAATTTAACTCGCTGATAGCCTTCATGATTCGCTTCTGTTTCTTCATTGTTCAAGAATCCGACTACATTCGAATCTTGTTCGATTGAGCCAGACTCTCTCAAGTCGCTCAGTACTGGTGACTTGTCCTGGCGCTGCTCTACTCCTCGTGATAGCTGCGATAGAATTACGATAGGCACTTGCTGCTCGTTGGCTAGATTCTTCAATTCGCGTGTAATCTGCTCAATCTGCAGCCTTCTGTCGCGATTGTTGTTGACTTTGATAAGTCCTACATAATCAATTACAGCTAAGTATTTTCCTGGTGCTTGTCCTACAGCTCGTTCTTTGATAATTCCTAGAATATGGTTTAATTCAGACACTGTGTCATATACTTTCAAGTCTTTGCTCTTAAAGTATTCGATAGTTGCTCTCACTAGCTCCTTATCGCTATCTTTAAGCATCTTATTCATCTTGCGTAAGTAGTATGTGTTAAGTGTCGTCATTTTTGCCACAAATCTGGAGAACACTTCTTTTTTGCTCATTTCCAGACTGAATAAGTCTACTCTTAAGCCTTCATTTCGTCTTAAAGCTCTATCAATCAGATTGATAATCCATGCACTCTTTCCCACCGATGGACGAGCTCCAACGGTTATGAGCATTCCAGGGCCGATGCCTCCACCTAGAGCAGCATCTAATCCGCTGAATGTCTTAATGCCGTCTTCAATATCATGCTCAAGCTCATACTCGAATTGCTCGAATGTTTCAGCTAAATCACCAACATTCTTTTTGCGTGAGAGCTTAGAGATTGCATTCAATAGTTCTAACATCTCAACTTCAAGCTGCTTAGTTGGAAATTCTGTGTGTTCTGCTTTTACTTTCTCCAACTTAGCTCTTAAATACTCATGATGTAGTTGGTTAGCTAGATAGTCCAATCCGCTTGTAGTCGCGTTCGATTGCTGCAAGGCCATCAGATACTCATATCCTATAGTCTTATCTTTTAATTCAGCTCTCACTTTAGCGAATAGCTCCATCAGTCCATCTAGACGGCTGCCATTATTATTCAAAATTTCAAAGATCGTTTTGAAATTGATATCCGTAAACCACTCAGCTTGCAGGTACGTTGATTGTGCTTTGTCGAAGTCTTGCAGCAGTGCTGCTATGATTGATTTTTCTAATTCAAAGTTATTCATATCAAGCCTGCCATTCTGAGCCATACAGCTCTCTCATCTTATCTGCTACAGATTGCCCAGAAGCTCCTTGTTGCTTAGTTCTAGCTGGCGCCTCGTTTAAGTAATCCTCGAATTTCTCACTGAATAGCGTTCTTGGTCTGAGATATTGATTCATCTTTTCATTGTTTAGCCACTGCTTACACTTGATGTCAATCACTCTCTCAAAGTCTTCAACTGTGAAGCCGTTATCCAGTAACTTATGGACTAGCTGTGCAGTCTTCTTAGTCTTAACAGAGTACTTCTTACCAGTTCGCTTATTCAGATAATCAATGATATATTTAGTCTCCTCAGTCCATACAACCTTGAGCGGTTTCTCCTTGGAGCCATTATTCTCTGTAGTAGTCTCTGTGTATTCTCTGGTATAGGTCTGTTCATATTGAACACATCCATCTGTTCTATTTGAACACATCGTCTGTTCATATTGAACACATCCATCTGTTCTATTTGAACACATCGTCTGTTCATATTGAACACATCGTCTGTTCACACATTGGTACTCGATTGTGTACCATTTTGTTTTGTCAAATTTTTTCTTATTAAAGTTCCCAATTCTAATGACTTTCTGTTTTTCTAAGTTGGTTAAAGTCCTTCTGATAGTCATTGCTGACCAGAATGGGAATTCTGTTTGCCAATCTTCTAATGTCTTATAAAACCATTTAACTCCTTCAAATTCATGGCTGCTCTTAATCAACCAGTAGTGCATTTGTTGCAGCATGATGGCCTCGTTTAAGCCAAGCTCTCTAGCAAGTGATGGCAGTACTTGAAGAGGTGGCTCATCTATTAATAGTCTGCTCATTGCTTTTCCCCTAATTTATGCTATAATTTAG
>JABZYV010000025.1:0-26020 GCA_015264955.1 Streptococcus sp.
TTCTAGCATTGAAGATGCCGAAAAATTCATCGAATTAGGAGCAAGTCGTCTTGGAACAAGTCGGATTGTGAAAATCGTGAAGAATCAATCCGTAGAAGAGGGCACATATTAACCTCGAAAAACCAGATAAAATCTAAATTTCCCAAGTGTTGTCGACCTTGACGGCACTTGGGATTTTGTGTATAATAATATAACGCAATAAGTGTGGATTTTAATCGATGTGAGGGTTGAAATATTGTCCAATTCCTTACAAATAAAGGCTTAAAACAAAAGAATTTGCATTTTTCACAAATGGCAGCAAACAATTCTTTTGGTTTTTTTTTGTTTAAAAATCGACCGAAATCTTCATTTGTTACGAACTTTTAATAAATGTCATCAAAATGTAACATTTATCAATACTAATTTATAGGGGTGGAAGAGTTGGCACATCATGATGTGAAATACGGTAGACACCGTGTGCGTAGAAGTTATGCACGAATCAGTGAAGTATTAGAATTACCTAATCTGATTGAAATCCAAACAGATTCTTACCAATGGTTCCTAGATGAAGGTATCCGCGAAATGTTCAAAGATATCTCTCCAATCGAAGACCATACTGGTAACTTGTCATTGGAATTCTTAGATTACGAATTACATGCTCCAAAATATAACATACAAGAAGCTAGAAACCACGACGCAAATTACGCGGCTCCAATTTACGTGAAAATGCGTTTAGTGAACAAAGAAACTGGTGAAGTAAAAGACCAAGAAGTATTCTTCGGAGACTTCCCATTAATGACAGAAATGGGTACATTTATCATTAATGGTGCAGAACGTGTAATTGTATCTCAATTAGTTCGTTCTCCTGGTGCTTATTTCCATGACAGACCTGACAAAAACGGTAAACAATTATATGGTTCAACATTAATTCCAAACCGTGGTGCATGGTTAGAGTACGAAACAGACTCAAAAGACATTTCTTATGTACGTATCGACCGTACTCGTAAAATCCCATTAACGGTATTAGTTCGTGCGTTAGGTTTCGGTTCAGATGACCTTATCCAAGAAATCTTCGGGGATAGCGAAACATTACGTTTAACATTAGATAAAGATGTTCATAAACGTATGGATGAATCTCGTACAGAAGAAGCATTAAAAGATATTTATGACCGTCTACGTCCTGGTGAACCAAAAACAGCTGAAAGTTCACGTAACTTATTAACAGCTCGTTTCTTCGACCCACGCCGCTATGATTTAGCAGCAGTTGGACGCTATAAAGTCAACAAGAAATTAAATCTTAAAACTCGTTTATTACACCAGACAATCGCTGAGAACTTAGTAGATCCTGAAACAGGCGAAATCGTTGTTGAAAAAGGAACTGTTCTTGAACGCGACGTAATGGAAAAAGTAGTAGAAGTACTTGAAAAAGGTGCGAACTTATTTACTTTACATCCATCAGAAGACGGTGTAATCAAAGACCCTGTAACAATCCAAACAGTAGAAGTTTATTCACCAGCTGACCCAGAACGCGTGATTAAAATCATCGGTAACGGAAATGTTGCTGAAGACGTAAAACACGTAACTGCTAGCGACATTATCGCAACAATCAGCTACTTCTTAAACCTTTACGAAGGAATCGGAACAACAGACGACATCGACCACTTAGGAAACCGTCGTATCCGTTCAGTAGGGGAATTATTACAAAACCAATTCCGTATCGGGTTATCTCGTATGGAACGTGTGGTTCGCGAACGTATGTCTATCCAAGACACTGCAACAGTGACACCACAACAATTAGTAAATATTCGTCCAGTCGTTGCGGCAATTAAAGAGTTCTTCGGATCTTCTCAATTATCACAATTCATGGACCAAACAAACCCATTAGGAGAGTTAACACACAAACGCCGTCTATCAGCGTTAGGACCTGGTGGTTTGACTCGTGACCGTGCCGGATATGAAGTTCGTGACGTTCACTATTCTCACTATGGTCGTATGTGTCCTATCGAAACTCCTGAGGGACCAAACATCGGGTTGATCAACAGCTTATCAACATATGCGAAGATCAACAAATATGGTTTCATCGAAACTCCATACCGTCGTGTAGACTGGAACACTCATAAAGTTACAGATAAAATCGACTACTTAACAGCCGACGAAGAAGATAGCTTCGTAGTAGCGCAAGCAAACTCTCCATTAAATGAAGATGGAAGCTTTGTGAATGATGTTGTTATGGCGCGTTACGTATCTGAAAACTTAGAAGTGCCAGTAGAACGCGTTGACTACATGGACGTTTCTCCAAAACAAGTAGTTGCAGTTGCGACAGCATGTATCCCATTCTTAGAAAACGACGACTCAAACCGTGCGTTGATGGGTGCGAACATGCAACGTCAAGCTGTTCCATTGTTAAATCCAAAAGCACCATTCATCGGTACAGGTATGGAATACGTATCTGCGCATGACTCAGGGGTTGCCTTGTTATGTAAACGTGATGGTGTTGTCGAATTCGTTGATGCTAAAGAAGTACGTGTACGTACAGCTGATGGCTCATTAGATACTTACCAAATCACTAAGTTCCACGGATCAAACGCGGGTATGTGTTACAACCAACGTCCAATCGTGGCACAAGGGGATAAAGTGGTTAAAGGCGAAATCCTAGCAGACGGACCTTCTATGGAAAAAGGTGAATTAGCATTAGGACAAAACGTTCTAGTAGCGTTCATGACTTGGGAAGGTTACAACTACGAGGATGCGGTTATCATGAGTGAACGTCTAGTAAAAGACGATGTGTATACATCAATCCACATCGACGACTACGATTCAGAAGCTCGTGATACAAAACTTGGACCTGAAGAAATTACTCGTGAAATTCCAAACGTTGGGGAAGACGCATTGAAGAACCTTGACGCTGACGGAATTATCCGTATTGGTGCCGAAGTTAAAGATGGCGACATCTTAGTCGGTAAAGTAACTCCTAAAGGGTTAACAGAACAATCACCAGAAGAACGTTTATTACACGCAATCTTCGGTGAAAAAGCTCGTGAAGTTCGTGACACGTCTCTACGTGTACCTCACGGCGGTGGCGGTATTGTCCGCGATGTACGTGTGTTCACACGTGCAGCAGGTGATGAATTAGCACCTGGTGTAAACAAATTAGTTCGTGTATATATTGTACAAAAACGTAAAATCAATGAAGGGGATAAGATGGCCGGACGTCACGGTAATAAAGGGGTTGTTTCCCGTATTATGCCGGAAGAAGATATGCCATTCTTACCAGATGGAACACCAGTTGACATCATGTTAAACCCATTAGGGGTACCTTCACGTATGAACATCGGACAAGTGTTAGAGTTACACTTAGGTATGGCTGCTCGTGAATTAGGTATTTACATCGCAACACCAGTATTCGATGGTGCGCAAGATGAAGACGTATGGGGAACTGTTGCAGAAGCGGGTATGGCTCGTGATGCGAAAACAATTCTATATGATGGACGTACAGGTGAACCATTCGATAACCGTGTGTCAGTAGGGGTTATGTACATGATCAAACTTGCCCACATGGTTGACGACAAACTTCACGCTCGTTCAATTGGACCATACTCACTCGTTACACAACAACCTCTTGGAGGTAAAGCGCAATTTGGTGGACAACGTTTCGGGGAAATGGAAGTATGGGCACTAGAAGCTTATGGTGCTGCTTATACATTACAAGAAATCCTAACGTACAAATCAGATGACGTTGTTGGTCGTGTGAAGACTTACGAATCAATCGTTAAAGGTCAACAAATTTCACGTCCAGGAGTTCCAGAATCATTCCGCGTATTAGTAAAAGAATTACAAGCTTTAGGTCTTGATATGAAAGTACTTGACGCACAAGATGAAGAAATCAAACTTGAAGATATGGATGAAGACGAAGGAATTCGATTCAGTGACGTTGAAAGAACAAATGATAGACGTGCTCAATTAGATGAGTATTCTGATCGTGCAGCTGAATTATCAGCAGCAGAAGAAGCAGCTGATACAGCTGAAGAAGATGCAGCCGATGTGGAAGACGTTGAAGACAATTTTGATACTGACGAAGAGTAATAGAACTATTGGAATCGTAGGGCAATTCCAAAAGAAAGGGAGGTAGGCCCCTTGATAGATGTAAATAATTTTGAAAGTATGCAGATTGGGTTAGCTTCTCCGGAGAAAATCCGTGAGTGGTCACATGGTGAAGTTACAAAACCAGAAACAATCAACTACCGTACTTTAAAACCAGAACGCGATGGTTTATTCTGCGAGAAAATCTTTGGTCCAACAAAAGACTTAGAATGTTCTTGTGGTAAATTAAAGAAAATCAACAACAAAGGGAAAGTCTGCGATCGTTGTGGCGTTGAAGTAACGCGCTCAAAAGTTCGTCGTGAACGTATGGGACACATCGAATTAGCAGCTCCAGTATCACACGTGTGGTACTTCAAAGGTATTCCAAGCCGTATGGGACTTGTGTTAGACATGAGTCCACGTGCGTTGGAAGAAGTCATTTATTTTGCAAGCTACGTTGTTATCGACGCTGGCGACACAACATTAATGCACAAACAATTATTAACGGAACGTGAATACCGTGAAAAACGTGCAGAATTCGGAACTCGTTTCCATGCTGCAATGGGTGCGGAAGCTGTTCAAGAGTTATTAAACAACGTTGACTTAGATGCTGAAATCGCTGAATTAAAAGAAGAGTTGAAAACAGCTCAAGGTCAAAAACGTACTCGTGCAATCCGTCGTTTAGACATTTTAGATGCCTTCAAAGAATCAGGAAACCAACCTGGATGGATGGTAATGGATGTTATTCCAGTTATCCCACCAGATTTACGTCCAATGGTTCAATTAGAAGGTGGACGTTTTGCAACAAGTGACTTGAACGATTTATACCGTCGTGTGATTAACCGTAATAACCGTCTAAAACGTTTATTAGAATTAAACGCACCACGTATCATCGTTCAAAACGAAAAACGTATGTTACAAGAAGCAGTAGATGCTTTAATCGATAATGGTCGTCGTGGCCGTCCAGTAACTGGACCAGGTAACCGTCCATTGAAATCATTAAGCCACATGCTTAAAGGGAAACAAGGTCGTTTCCGTCAAAACCTACTTGGTAAACGTGTAGACTACTCTGGACGTTCTGTAATCGTAGTAGGACCAAACTTGAAGATGTACCAATGTGGTCTTCCTAAAGAAATGGCGATTGAATTATTCAAACCTTTCGTAATGAAAGAATTAGTTGAACGTGAAATCGCTGGAAACATTAAGAGCGCTAAACGTAAAATTGAACGTTTAGATGACGATATTTGGGGAATCCTTGAAGAAGTAATTCGTGAGCACCCAGTTCTATTGAACCGTGCACCTACACTTCACAGACTAGGGATTCAAGCGTTTGAACCAACTCTAGTAGAAGGTCGTGCCATCCGTCTTCACCCATTAGTGTGTGAAGCCTACAATGCCGACTTTGACGGTGACCAAATGGCCATCCACGTACCACTTTCAGAAGAAGCCCAAGCAGAAGCTCGTATCTTGATGCTTGCTGCTGAGCATATCTTGAATCCTAAAGATGGTAAACCAGTTGTTACACCATCTCAAGACATGGTTTTAGGGAACTATTACTTAACAATGGAACAAGAAGGCCGTGTTGGCGAAGGAATGTTCTTCAAAGACATGGACGAAGCAATCTTGGCTTACAACAATGGATACGTTCATTTACACAGCCGTATTGCAATTCCTGCAAGCTCACTTCCACATAAACCATTTACAGAGTGGCAAAAAGAGAGAATGATGGTAACGACTGTTGGTAAATTATTATTCAACGAAATCATGCCAAACGAATTCCCTTACTTAAATGAGCCAACAATGGAAAACTTAGAAGTGGCTACACCAGATAAATACTTCTTAGAAGCAGGCGCAAACATTAAAGAAGAAATCGCAGGACGCGAAATCGTTGCACCATTCAAGAAGAAAAACTTAGGTCAAATCATCGCCGAAGTGTTCAAACGATTCCATATCACTGAAACTTCAATGATGTTAGACCGTATGAAAGACTTAGGATATAAATTCTCAACTCGTGCTGGTTTAACAGTAGGGATTGCAGATATCTCAGTTGCGGACAACAAGAAAGAAATTCTTGAAGAAGCACATAAACAAGTCGACAACATCTCTAAATTATTCCGTCGTGGTTTAATTACAGATGATGAACGTTATGAACGTGTTATCGAAACATGGAACAAAGCGAAAGATGATATCCAAAAAGCGTTAATTCGCACATTAGGTTCTCGTAACCCAATCTTCATGATGAGTGATTCTGGAGCCCGTGGTAACATCTCTAACTTTACTCAGCTTGCTGGTATGCGTGGATTGATGGCCGCTCCTAACGGTAAGATCATGGAATTACCGGTAACATCAAACTTCCGTGAAGGGTTAACCGTTATGGAAATGTTCTTGTCTACTCACGGTGCTCGTAAAGGGATGACCGATACGGCCTTGAAGACAGCCGACTCAGGTTACTTAACTCGTCGTTTAGTAGACGTTGCGCAAGATGTAATCATTCGTGAAACAGACTGCGGAAGCGATCGTGGTTTAACAATTACTGCGATTAAAGAAGGAAATGAAGTCATTGAAACCCTTGAAGAACGTATGTTAGGACGTTACGCACAACGTTCAGTGAAACATCCTGAAACAGGTGAAGTGTTAGTAGCACGCAATGAAATCATTACTGAAGATATTGCTCGTAAGATTATTGAAGCTGGAATCGAAGAAATTACAATTCGTTCAGCCTTCACATGTGATACAAAACATGGTGTATGTAAATACTGTTACGGACGTAACTTAGCTACAGGTTCAGAAGTTGAAGTTGGGGAAGCAGTTGGTACAATTGCCGCTCAATCAATCGGGGAACCTGGTACACAGTTAACAATGCGTACGTTCCATACCGGTGGGGTTGCCGGAGACGATATTACTCAAGGTTTACCTCGTATCCAAGAAATCTTCGAAGCGCGTAATCCTAAAGGGGTTGCGACAATCAGTGAAGTAGCGGGTGAAGTAGTTTCTATCGAAGAAAATGCTGGAAGCCGTACTAAAGAAATTACAATTAAAGGCTCTACAGATACTCGTTCTTATACAGTTCCATTTACAGCTCGTCTAAAAGTGGAAGAAGGACAAATCATCGATCGTGGTGCTCCATTAACTGAAGGTTCTATCGATCCTAAAGATTTATTACGTGTTCGTGACGTATTATCAGTTGAAAACTACTTATTACGTGAAGTACAAAAAGTATACCGTATGCAAGGGGTAGAAATCGGCGATAAACACGTTGAGGTAATGGTTCGTCAAATGTTACGTAAAGTTCGCGTAATGGATCCAGGTTCAACAGAAATCCTTCCAGGAACATTACTTGATATTGCAGACTTTACAGAACGTAACCGCTCTGCAATCATGAACGGTGAAGTACCTGCGACAGCTCGTCCTGTATTACTAGGTATTACAAAAGCTTCATTAGAAACAAACAGCTTCTTGTCTGCTGCATCATTCCAAGAAACAACTCGTGTCTTGACAGATGCTTCTATCCGCGGCAAGAAAGACCACTTACTAGGATTGAAAGAAAATGTTATCATCGGTAAGATCATCCCTGCTGGGACAGGTATGGCTCGTTACCGCAATATGGAAACAAGTACTTCAGAACCAGTATTACCAGTGGAACAAACTGAAGTTGTAGTTGTTGAAACAACACCTTCTGAAGAAGACACAAATGAATAATCTGTGACTTTCAGGCACCCTGTAGCGAAAGCTACGGGGTGTTTTTTTTCTTGGGAACTTCATAAAATATTCTCTTAGAATCAATGAGTCCGCGGTATAATAGGCGAAACTTAAGAGGTGAAGTAGTTTGGGAATTTGAAATGCTTGTTAATGGACAACAAGTGAACGTTAAGATTTCAAACGACACAGGAAAAATTTCTGAGATCGACCGCTAAATAAATATTGTTTATAAGATACTCCGTCAAGGATTGTTCATTCAATGCTTGAGGGGGTATTTTTATGCTTAAAATTACAAGAAAGAGCCCGAAAATAGATTAAGAAAAGTTTAAGAATTTTGAAAAGTTGAAAAAATCAACACTAAAAAAACGAATTAATTCATTGAATAGTGGGAAAAATGAGTCATAGGTGGAATTAAATCATTTAAAAACATCAAATATATAATATTTTAAATAAAAACTAAAACCGCTATCAAATTTATGTAAAAGGTAGTATAATATAAATGAATAAAAGAAAGATTGGGGTAGTGTATATGAGTCAGGAATTGTACCAAAGTATACCGTTGCTATTTAAGCTCGTAAAAAAGCAAACAGAACTCAAAAATGCTGCCTTTGCTTTTCAGAATAAACGAGGAGCAGTGAAGTTTTTCTTTTTAATTGAACGTGATGAACAGCAAGATTTACGTTTATTATTCTTCAAAAACGAAGAAGAACTTGTTCGTTATCGACTCTCAGAACGATTGGTAACCATGTCGGATGAGGTGGTCGGAGAGGAACGGACTGAGGCGTTTTGGTTTAGAAAAGGCATCGAAATTCAGTTTTCAAAACGTGCGGATTTCGATGAAGAGGAAATCGAATACTTGAAGCAAAAGGGGTACCCTGTAAAAGGGGCCAGAGAATTGCCGATGATTTCGAGTTTCAATGAACCATTTGATCTATTCGCAGACTTAAAGAAGTCAGAAGTTCAGTTTGTGCTACGTGTGAGTGACATTCTCTTGCAAGAGGGCAACTGGAAGGAGCTCTTGAAGGCTGCTAGTATTCTCGACCAAGAAGACGCGGATTGTTATGCTGTTCTCGAATATAACCAAAAAACAAAGGCTGTGAAGTCGCTTGATATCACGCGCAAAGAAATCAGCTTCGATAAGATTGCAGAATTGAAGCCGTTCTTCCAAGTGAAACCTGAACCCATTGCGGTCAGTGATTTCTCGCTCTTACGTGCGAAGAAGGCGATTCAAGGCATCTTATCAGAAAGCTTTGAAATCCAGTTGACATTGTCGCCGATTGCGGCTATGGGATTTTATAAGACAGGTGCGTTTATGCTGGCGATGGCCGATGAACGTGAAATCATCTTCTTACAGGAAACAGATTTAGATACAAAAGCGATTCAGAATTATATTTTAGAACTCATTATGATGATGGAGGCTGTGCCGCTTCGCTTTATTACAAGTGGACCATTTGCCATGAGACTCTCGAATATGGTCGATCAGCTCTTAAAACGACTTGGAACGGATATTGTTATCTTGGATGAATTGCCAACGATGAACCGTTATTCAAGCCTTGCGAAAATGGATCTTCTATTATCGCAAAATGATATTGATAATCTTCTCTTTTAAGTGAAACGTTGAGACCCGTGCCCTTAACGTTTCCGCTAGTGTAGGAATTGGAAGGGGGAGAAGCTAAATACTCTCACAGCTTCTCTGTCCATCCATCCTCGATTGTAAAACATAAGAAAAAGAGGTCTATTCGAATGAATAGACCTCTTTTTTTATTCAACTGGATATTCTGTATACATTTCTCCAAGGCTCTCAAACTCCACTTGATTTTGTAAGAGTTCAATGATGGCTTCTTGGAAAGCTTCGACTTCTTGAACAGGGAGGCTGCAGGTGAATTGAACATTATTGAGGAAGACTTTATCGACGATGGGGATATTTTGCGTCTGACAATAATATTCCACTTTTCCTACATGTGCGTAATCAAAGGTTAGGGCAAGTTGGTCTTCGAGTCGGCATTCGACGATTCCGATGGCTCTCAACCCTTCGCTTACAGCACCCGAATACGCACGAACGAGTCCGCCAGCACCTAGCTTCGTTCCGCCAAAGTAACGTGTCACTACGACCACGACATCCTTTAATTCGTTTTTCTTGAGTACTTCTAGCATTGGAACTCCTGCAGTACCACTTGGCTCACCGTCATCCATCGCGCGCTGCACTTGATCGTTTTCACCAATGAGAAAAGCAGAGCAGTTATGCGTTGCTTTCCAATGTTCTTTTTTGATAGCTTGGATAAATTCGAGCGCTTGTTCTTCGCTCGTTACTCGCTGAAAATGTGCAATAAAACGAGACCCCTTAATCTCGATTTCATTCGTCCCAGCTTCTCTAATTGTTTTATATCTCTCTAACATTCTTTCCCCTCACTTTGGTATTAGTATAGCATAAATTATCTTTTTTCGTTTAAGTGTCAAAAATATAGAAATTTTACGAATAAAAGAGATTTTTCTTCACAAATTTATATTGTTAGTTATAAATAAGAAGAGTATAATGAAAGCGTAAACAATACTGCTTTTAAATGATAAAGATAAAGGTATGGTAGGTGAAAAAAATGATATTTTATAAAAATAAGTGGTCAATGTTCTCAATCATTTTCTTTTGGATACTTTCCATCGTTATGATTCTAAACTATATTCATTATCATTTGTCAACGGGACATTTTGGAGGAGCTGAGGGAGGAATACCACTGTTTTATGAGATTATATTCAGTGCTAATCAAATTATGGATGCTGTATATGGTTTTGTGGCATTCATGATTCCACCTTTATTCTTTTCACATGAATGTATTAGACAAAGAATAACACATTATGACTATCTACAGTATGTAAGATTACAACATAAAAAAACATTCTTTTCATCACTTCTATTAAGACAATTTAAAACGAATTTTATCATAATCTATTTTGTTTTCTTTGGAAAAATGTTGCTTCAAGCCTTCATGGTTCATATTTTCTATCCTCCTTTTATCTTCGAGGAGAGTAGTTCATATTTGACGTGGTCCTTTACTATCAACTTTTCAACCAATAGTTTTGTTAATTTAATCTGTACGATAGTCATGATTCCTTTAGGATACGCCATTTTCTATTCATTTGTTTTTTCAGTTGGATTGTTCCTAAAACGATATATCATTTATTTATGCAGTGGATTATTATTAGCGATTTTATCACTTTTATTAGCAATGGTAATAGGGGGATTTTCTCCTATTATCGGATACTCAATTTGTATACTTTCGCTCATTCAACCAGGAATGTACACATTATTAGGAGAAACTATTTCTAAATCAGCCTGGGTTGTTTTTCTATATCCTACGATATTTTATAGTCTTTTGACGATTCTTCTATTAATTATCAGAAGAAAGATGGATTTGAAGGAGGGGTATTAATGGATGAACTCCTCAAAGGCAAAAGACAACAATGGGTGTATGGATTATCGATTATTTCAGGAATCTCTTTTGTTTTAAAAGGGCAAATTTTCGGTAACTTAATATTAGACTTATTATCCTCTCGTTTTACAGCGTACTTTTCAGACACCGTATTAATAGTTTTACTAGGGGTAGTCATTTGGAGACGGCATCATATTCGTTTTCTTCTCATTCAAAGAATTGGAGAGAAAAACTATCAATTCTATCAATTGGTAACGGTGTTAGTTTCAGTTGTTTGTTATTATGTTGCTCAATTCTCCTTAGCGTTACTATTTCAAATGAGGAATGGGCAAGCATTTACAAAAGCGATGCTGATATTTGGTCTATTAAAAAGCGTGTATTTAATCTGTTCAGGATTAATCATCTATACGATTTCTATTGGGTGTAATAGAAATATGGCTATTATTGGTTCTATCCTATTTTCATTAACATCTTATTTTACGATATTGTTTCTATTACCAGTGTGAAGGGGAGGTACTCATGTTAGAACTAAAAAATGTATCCAAAAAATTTGGGTTTCAAGTGATTTTAGAAGAGGTCGATTTCAAAATTGAACAAGGAGAGCTTATTCATATTGTAGGAGCCAATGGATGCGGAAAGTCTACTTTATTTAAACTTTTTTGTGATATTTTGGAGCCGGATAGAGGTGAAGTTGTTGTAGATAGTGATGTACGAATTGGAGCTTTGATTGAGAATCCAGCGTTCATGGAAGAAAGTAGTTTAAAAACGAATCTTAAATTTTTAGCGTCTATCAATAAAAATTACAATGAATCGAAAATTAGAGAATTAGTGAAAAATTTTGATTTGGATTTTGATAGTAAAGTTCACGTGAAAAAATATTCCGTTGGAATGCGTCAGAAAATGGGGATTATTCAAGCTGTGATGGAGGATCAAAATTTAATTTTATTAGACGAGCCAACTCGAGGTCTAGATAAAAAATCACTAGATCAGTTTCACCAATTAGTCCAAAAGCTTCATGATGAAGGAAAATCAATTGTGATTGCTGCTCATGATAATTTGGCCGAATTACAGTTTGATAAGGAATATTTGATGGAAGAAGGGAAGCTGATTCTTCAATGAAACAGTTATTTCCAATTCGAGAGTGGCTTCTCTACATTTTTGGTTTGTTAATAGTATGGAATTTATATCATCCATTACCGTCGTTCTATATCGAGGCACACTTCAGTTTTATACCCGTTACTTTTCTTTTTGGCCATCTTTTAAGTATTTTCTTAATGGTAATGGAAGTACTTATTTTGATGTATTTTATTAATGAGTATGAGAGTATGCGACTTTTGATACTAGTTCGAAGCCAAAGCCGCGTTTTTATAGGGCGAATATTAGTGAGGATGATGTTGCCTTCTGTATTTTTAATGTTCTGTATTAAGGCAATTTTACTTTTCGAAATTGGAGGCATTCCTCCTCTAGTATTAGGTTCAATCCCCATTCTGTTTTTAGGGATGACTCTACTAGCATTATTCATTCAAGACTCTAAAAAAATATTATTTTTAAGCCTGATTTTAGCAGCACTTATTAGACTAGGATGCTTTTACTTAATTGGGTAAGCAGGAGGATATCTCCTGCTTTTTTTTAATGGTCAAATATGGTAGTATAGAAAGGCAGTATATGACTGGAGGAGTAGGTATGATTCAAGTAACATTAATCATTCGAATCACATTGGTTCTTGCTTTTATCATGCTAAGCTATTGGGCGTTGCAAGGCATTCAAATCGAGAAGATTCTCAGGAAAGGCCGCGTTCAGGAAGCCCGTATCCTCTTTTTACTCATCGCTATTTGGATGGGTGCTAGTATAGCTAAAGTCATATTCGATTTATCAGATTATTTAAATCAGTACATTCAATTGATATTACAGTAGATGGATAGAGAGTTTTTGGAGGTTATTTAATGGATAAGATGATTGTTCGCGGTGGCGATACACGTCTTCAGGGAACAGTAAAAGTAGAAGGAGCTAAAAACGCGGTATTACCGATTTTAGCAGCAAGTATTTTAGCAGATAAAGGCGTTACGCATTTAACAAATGTACCGAACTTATCAGACGTGCATATGATGTTAAACGTATTAGGGAGCTTAAACGTCTTAAGTACATTTGACGAAGAAGAAAAGGCAATTACATTAAATGCCACAAAAGATATTACAACAACTGCAGCCTTTGAATACGTAAGTAAAATGCGTGCGTCAATCGTTGTAATGGGACCATTATTAGCACGTTTTGGACATGCACGTGTTGCGATGCCTGGTGGATGTGCTATCGGAAGTCGTCCAATCGACCTTCACTTAAAAGGGTTCGAAGCAATGGGTGCGACGATCGTTCAAACAGAAGGTTATATCGAAGCGCATGCGGAAGAACTTCACGGAGCACGTATTTACTTAGATTTCCCATCCGTTGGAGCTACTCAAAACATTATGATGGCTGCGACTTTAGCAAAAGGAACAACATACCTTGAAAACGTAGCGCGTGAACCAGAAATCGTCGACTTAGCAAATATCTTAAATAAGATGGGTGCGAAAATTGTCGGTGCCGGAACAGAAAACATGCGTATTGAAGGGGTAGAACGTTTGGATGGAACGATTCACTCTATTATCCCAGACCGTATCGAAGCGGGTACATTCATGGTAGCGGCTGCCGTTACAAAAGGTGATGTGTTTATCGAAGATGCAATTGCAGAACATAACCAACCATTAATTTCTAAATTAGGCGAAATGGGTGTTCAATTTATCGAAGAAGAAGACGGAATCCGTGTCATCGGTCCAGATGAGTTGAAACCAACTGACGTGAAAACTTTACCTCACCCAGGTTTTCCAACAGATATGCAAGCACAAATGACGATTGCACAATTATTAGCCACTGGTACAAGCACAATGACGGAAACAGTATTCGAGAACCGTTTCAACCACTTAGAAGAAATGCGTCGTATGGGTGCGCAATTCCGTATTGACTCACATACAGCTGTGATGAGTGGTGCGTCAGTATTATCAGGTGCTGAAGTACGTGCTACAGACTTACGTGCTGCGGCTGCGTTAATCATCGCTGGAATGGTTGCAAAAGGATATACACGTGTGACAGACTTACAATTCTTGGACCGTGGATATTATGAGTTCCATCAAAAATTACGTGCATTAGGCGCAACGATTGAACGTGTGGACGAACCAGACGGACAAGCATTTACTCACGAAGACTTAGAACGACTTTTTGCAGTTTAACAACGAATAACGAAAGAGAGGGCAACCTCTCTTTTTTTGTGCATAAAAATCAAAGGAACTCCACTTTTCGTTGACACAACAATAAGAACAAGCAATATTACTTTTAACGTGCATTTTTATTGTTGTATCAAGAAGAATTAAAGATTATTCGTAAAAAACTAAAGTGCAGTTGCAAACGTAAATGATGACTAGAAACTTACAGATTCTATCATTACAGTAACGTGACTTCGCATTAAAACGAGGGAGAAAGACAGAAATGCCATAGATACATATGCATCTATGGCATTTCGTTTTCTTTCCCCCACAAAGTTGAATAGGTATGAGCAAACTGGTTACAGTGCGGCTCATACCATTCAACCACTGTGCTTAAAGGGCGTAGGAATTTCATTCCGTACGCCCTTTTTGAGGATTTAAAGGTGAGAGACTTTTAAGGCTCGAACCGGTGCAACGTTACCGTAATGATGAAGAAATCTGTAAGGTTTCAAAGGAATCATTTACGTCTAACTGTCTCTTTATTGTTATTTCTATTTATCGTTTAATTTTTCGTAAAGGTGTGTAGTTTTTATGTGGTTTTAAAGGGTTTTATGGTACAGTATAATAGACTCAATTTAAAAGGAGGATTGTAATGAACGAAGAATTTAACAATCAGAATCATGACGAAGAAAATATCGAAGTCGAACAAGACAATGAACTCGAGCACCGTCATACTGAAGAACCACAAAAACAATCCATTATAAAGAGTATTTGGAATCATAAAATCATGATGGCGATTCGTCGCTTTTGGAGAAAATTTCATGTAACGAAGCTACTTCTAGCGATGATGCTAACGGTAGTCACACTGTTTACGGGATTTTTAGTTTATTCCGCAAAGACAACTGATGTGAGTGGCTTACGTGCTGGTATGGTTCAAGTAACTGAAGTATATGACCGAAATAACCAAGAAGCCGGCGTACTGAATATCAATAAAGGGGAATTTCTAACCATAGACCAGATTTCTCCGAATATGATTAACGCACTTGTTTCGACAGAGGATAAACGTTTCTATGACCACCATGGATTCGATCCGATGGGGCTGCTTCGTGCGACATTTGGCCTCTTAATGAACCGTGGCCGAGTGACGGGTGGAGGAAGTACCATTACGCAACAATTAGCGAAGAATGCTTTCTTAACTCAAGAACAATCATTTATGCGAAAAGCAAAAGAACTCTTCTTGAGTTTCGAGTTGGAGAAGAAATATTCCAAAGACCAAATTTTGGAGATGTATTTGAATAATGCCTATTTCGGAAATGGGGCGTACGGAATTGAAAATGCATCGCTTCGTTATTTCGGAAAGAGCGCCAAGGATTTAACCATCAGTGAAGCGGCTGTTCTTACAGGTAGCTTAAAGGCACCGAATGTGTATAATCCAATTGACGATATGGAATCGACGGTGAAACGCCGTGCGACTGTCTTACAGTTGATGGTTGATAATGGCAAAATCACGCAAGAAGAAGCCGATAAAGCAGCTGCTGAAGTGATTACCGTAACCGATACGTATGAAGCGAATGCTCGTTATAAATATCCATATTATTTCGATGCGGTAATTAATGAAATTACAACGAAATACGGAATCAGCGAAGAAGACTTGCTGAACAAAGGATATAAAATCTACACAGGTCTAGACCAAAATATGCAAGCAGATTTGGAAGAAACCTTCTCACACAGTTGGTTATTCCCGAAAGCGGCTGACGGTACGGTCGCTCAAGCGGCTTCGATTGCCATGGATCCGGAAACTGGGGATGTCCTTGCGACGGTGGGTGGACGTACTAACGAGAAACACACTTTCCGTGGATTTAACCGTGCAACACAGCTGCAGGCGCAACCAGGGTCAACATTCAAACCATTAGCCGTATATACACCGGCTCTTGAAGAAGGATATCAACCTAATTCTGTTCTAGTGGACGAGAAACGTTCGTATGGTTCAGATAAATATACGCCTGAGAACTGGAATAAAAAGTATCAAGGAACTGTGACGATGACGGAAGCCTTGAACCACAGTTGGAATGCTCCTGCTGTTTGGTTACTCGATAAAATCGGATTGAAGAAAGGAATCGAGAAGGTTCATCAGTTCGGAATCGAAACAGACCCAGGCGATGAGTACTTAGGGATTGCCCTTGGAGGACTTACAAAAGGAGTTTCTCCAGAACAAATGGCTTCTGCCTATACAGCTTTTGCCAATAAAGGCGTTCGTGTGCAACCGCGTTTTGTGACGAAAATTGTGGATGCAAATGGGAAAGTCGTTGTAGACAACACAGCCGTGAAGGAAAACCGTGTGACAACGGAAGAAGTCGCTAAGAAGATGACAAGTATGCTATTAACCGTGTACGGTTCTGAAGGTCTTGGGGCACCATTTTCGCCAGCAGGTAAGACGATTGCTGGTAAGACAGGGACAACCGAAGCCATCAATAATGACAATGGTTCTCGTGACCAATGGATGATTGGATATACACCAGACGTTGTTGTCGCAACTTGGATGGGATATGACCAATCAGGGAACTACTCTTTATCAGCTTCGAGCCGAGAAGGGGTAGGTCCACTCTTTAAACTAGAGATGGAAGGACTGCTTCAATTCACCGCGAATACACCATTTAATGTCGAAGCTGTGAAGACGAAGCAAAATAACAAAAACAACAATACGAATAACGGTGTCGATCAATTCATCAAAGACGCTCAAAAAGCGGGCGAACAAGTTTGGAATCAAATCCAAGAATGGGGTAAAAATCTCTGGGATAAATTCAGAAATCGATGATGCGAACGTACGTACGTATTGATAGTTTAACCATGCAAAATATGGTATAATAAAAGAGTATTTTAAGGAGGAAGAAACATGAGTAATATTTATGATACAGCCAATCAATTAGAACGCGACTTACGCGAATTACAAGAATTCAAAACAGTAAAGGAAAGCTTCGAAGCGATTTATGCTGACGAAACAGCAAGAGCTTTATTTGAAGAATTCCGTACAGTGAATGTCGAGTTACAACAAAAACAATTCTCAGGACAAGAAATCACTGAAGAAGATATTCAAAAAGCACAAGAATTAGGACAAAAAGTGTCTGAAAATGAGCATATTAAAGCATTAATGGAAGCTGAGCAACGTTTGAATACAATTATGCAAGATATCAACCGTATCATCACAAATCCATTACAAGAGCTTTATAGCGCAAAATAATCAATTTTAAACGGTTTTATTAAGAATCGATCCAAAGCATATTTTCTTTGAACGCACAACAGACGGTTCAGGAAAATATGCTTTTTTTGAAGAAAAGAAAGGAGCAACGTATGGTGAAATTCATCCACGCTGCCGATGCCCATCTAGGGATTACATATGCCGGTGTCGGAAAGAACCAAAAGAAAATCGCCAGAGAGTTAAAGCAAGCGGCGTTTGATGCCTTTGAAAGAGTCATTGATGTGGCGATTGAAGAAGAAGTCGATGCGCTTGTGTTGGCTGGGGATTTGCTGGATAGTTCTCGTACCTTCGTCAAAGAAAAATTGTTCTTGCAGAGTCAATTGAATCGTCTAGCACCCTTTGGCATTCCTGTCGTCGTAGCGCTTGGGAATCATGATGCGGGCACTTCATACGTTTCTGGAGAGCATATTTATACTTTTGGGAGTGCTGTTGAAACGATTGAAGTGGAGACGAGAAACGGAGAACGTGTGGCCTTTAGTGGATTTAGTTATGAGGTTCCTGTTGTAGCTACGAGGAAAGTTCAAGAGTATCCGGTAAAGAGTGCTAATTGTGACATTCATATTGGGGTCTTACATGGAGAACTGACGACTGCACAAGGTCGTTATGCGCCATTTTCTATTCCTGAACTACGAGAAAAAGGCTATGACTACTGGGCGCTTGGACATATTCATACGTGCCAAGAAATCTCCAGCCAGCCATGTGCGTGGTATAGCGGTACGACTCAAGGAGCGGACCGTAAAGAGAATGGTCCAAAGGGAGCTTTGCTTGTAGAGATTACACCCGGAACTGCCCCAGAGGTTCGCTTTATTGAAACGAGTACGATGGATTGGACGGAGGTAGAGTTTGCTATCAGCGAGAACGCTCGTTTAGAAACCTTACCGTATCTCATCGTAGAGGCGTTGCCAAGTCCAGCTAAACGTAGTCTTGTGACGCTGCATTTACAAACGCAAGAATCGCTATATTCAAGAGAAGATTTAAAACAACTGACAGAAGTCGTGAATGGATTATTAGAAGAAAACCGAAGCCTTGTAACGGTGATGAGTATTCGAGAACAAGTCACTAAACCGCTTCGTGGAGCTTCTGGTATTTCTCTTGTAGGAGATGTGGATGCATCACTCTTTTCAGAAATGGAAATTGCAAAGATCGGATTCTCGAATCAGTTAATGAACGAATTCCTACAAAAGGAAGATGTTCAGCAAGAGATTCATGAACGTGCAATGCGTTTATTAGAAGCTCGCTTTTCGGGAAGGGAGGAAGGATAATGTATATTTCAAAAATCGAAATCGATCATTTTGGAAAATGGGAACATGAGACCTTTACATTCCATCCGAACTTGCAAGTCGTTCAAGGCTTGAATGAATCTGGAAAGACAACCCTTCGACGTTTTATCGAGCAGATGCTTTTTGATTTTAAACAAAAGAAAAATGGCGTTTATCCATATCAACCGCTCCATACGAATACGCGTGGTGGACGGATGTGGATCGAAGATGAAGGGCTGGGTGCTTTAATCATCGAGCGTAGCGCTGTGGGTTCTCAGAGGAAACTCGTTCTAAAGAGTGCAGAAACTGGACAAGAGCTGCCTGAAACGATGCTGGACCGAGTTCTTCATGAGTTAACGATGAATGAATACCATTCACTCTTTGGATTCAATGAAGAGGAATTGCAAAATAATGCGTTTGGAAGCGAAGAGGAAATCCATCGCTTCTTGTATAGCTTGAGCGTCATGGGACATAAGGGTGCTTATGAGGAGAGTCAGAAGTTACTTGCAGAGGCGGATAAGTTGTTTCGTCCACAAGCCAAAAAACTCGAACTCAACGAGCGAATGGACCGACTGGAAGGCTTAACGAATCAATTGTCGCAAACTAAAGGCGAGAATGCTCTTTATGAAAGTTACCTCAGTTCTATTAAAGAGCTTCAAGTAGAAGAAGCAGAATTATCTACAAAATTGCAAGAGACAGAATCTAGACTAGATGTCTTAGAGAATAAGCTTGCTCATTTTGATGCCTTAGAAGAATTTCGTGCAATGGAAGGTCTACATGAGTTTTCAAAAGAGTACGACCATAGTAAGGCTGTGGAAGCCAATAATACTTTGCGTTCCTTTGAAAAAGAACTCGAACGTACAAAAATCGAGTTAGAACAGGCAAAAGCGGAAGCAGAAGCACTTGGAGAAGAAGCAGAGGATTCGACTCTTGAAGCACTTTACGCGAAGGCTCAAGGTGCAGCGGCGGTTGAAGAACGTGCCTTTGAATTGGAACGGGAGTTGAAGACACATCCGGGGAATATCGGTGTACAAAGTGAGGATGCCAAACCATTTACAGACGCTGAACTAGCGGAACTAGATGGCCTTCAAGGGGAACAAGGACATGTAGGGCAGTTCCAATCATGGCTTCTTATTGGGCTTGTTGGAATCATTGTCATTATCGTAGTTGGATTTTTAACGAACCAGGTAGTGCTAGGCGTTGGTGTTGCTGCAGCTCTAGGAATTGGCGGAGGGTTCTTCTTACAAAAAATAGGGAAGTTACAATCTCCAAAAAATAGTGCAGTAGACGAACGTGTTCAACAACTCCTTTCAGGGAAAGGAATTGAGGTAACTCTAGACGAAGCAAGACGATTTGTTCGAAGAAATGAAGGACGAAGTGTCAATGATTTCTTACAAAAGAAGGCGCAGTTTGTTCAATTGGAACAAAGACTTGCAGCCTTTAAAGAGGAAAGCAAAGACTTCTGGGCAAAAGAACAAATCACTCCCCCTGCCACGGTGGAACAACAGCTGCGTGTTATCCGTGAGACATGGATGGCTTCTCAAAAACGAGTGGCAAAATTGGAGCAACTCCAAGACAGTATCTTAAAGAAAGAACGCCATTTAGCGCAATTGGAACAAGATACAACAGAAGTGCGTGAAGAATTACAAGTAGCCATTTCACCACTTGGAATGACAACAGTAGAAGAGTTTAGAACGCAGTTACCAACACTGGACAATCGTGTAGCGTTAGCGCAAAAGAGAGCGTATATTGAAAAGCAAGTGGCCATCTATACGGATGAAGAAAAAGAAAGCTTAGAACGACAAATGCTTGAAGAGGAAATTCAAGACGAGTCCTTCACGAAGGCGCAATTGGAAAGTAAACGGAAAGAAGTACGTGACCAATTGGCAAGTACGAAAACAAAGGCAGAACTGCTCGAAGAAGATGACAATGCAGAAGCTCTTCAACTGGAAGCAGACTTTGAACGATTCGAAGTACAAGAGTCTATCAAGGATTGGGCGACACAAGTGTATGCAGCCAAATGGATTTTGAAGCAACTTGAAGAAAAAGTTCCAACGAGAGTGCCATTGATTTTAGACGAGGCGAGTCGTATCTTTAGTCGACTCACGATGGGGCAATATTCGAAGATTCTCTTAACGGATACTCAGGCGAAGGTGCAGCAGGCAAATGGCCAATGGATGGAAGCTTTCTATCTTTCAAAAGGGGCCTTAGACCAACTGTATGTCGCGATTCGATTTGCTTTTATTTTCCAATTAGCGAAGAAGATGAAAATTCCAGTGTTAATCGATGATGGATTCGTCAATTTTGATAGAGAACGCCTATCGATTATGTTAGAATTAATGGAAGAGCTATCACGCGTAACACAAGTTTTTTACTTTACAACGGAAGTTCCGCTTCAGTTACCTAAAGAGAATGTACTGAAGTTAGGGGAAAGAGAAAGAAGGTAAATCATGACAAAAAAATTATATGAATACAATGTGGACGAAAGTTTCGAAATCTGCCTATTGATTAAATCTGCAGATGTGCGTATGGCAAAAAATGGCAATCCGTTTATCGCCTTCACATTCCAGGATCAATCCGGTCAAATGGACGGTAAATATTGGTCTGCCACTTCAGACGATATTGCAAAATACGTACCAGGGAAAGTTGTAGTTGTGAACGGAAAACGCGAAATGTACAATAATTCGCCACAAGTAAAAATTGTCAGCCTTCGACTTACCGATGCTTCAAAAGGGGAGCCAACATCTGCGAGCCATTTCGTAGAACATGCTCCAATGACGAAGGAAGAAATGGAAGAAGAAGTGAACCAAATCATGTTCGATATTACAAATCCATATTTGCGTCGTATCGTGCATAACATCTTGAAAAAATACCAAGAAGACTTCTTCGAATTTCCAGCAGCGAAACGTCACCACCATGCATTTGTAGGTGGGCTAAGTTTCCACACAGTATCGATGTTACGCCTTGCTAAAGCCATCGCAACACAATACACCCAAATCAAACGTTCATTATTATATTCTGGTGTGATTTTACATGATATTGGTAAAACGATGGAATTAACAGGCGCAATCGGCACAGAGTACACATTAAAAGGGAACTTACTCGGCCATATCGTGATCATGGATGAAGAGATTACAAAAGCTTGTGAAGAACTCGATATCGATGAAAATCAAGAAGATGTGCTTTTATTAAAGCATCTCATTCTAGCTCACCACGGCAAACTCGAATACGGGTCACCAGTACGTCCGCAATTATTAGAAGCAGAAGTATTACACCATATCGACTTGTTAGATGCGACGATTACAATGATGTCAAATGCACTCGATAAGACAGAACCAGGCGCATTCTCAGAGCGTGTATTCGGTTTAGATAATCGCTCGTTTTATAAACCAACATCAAATGAGTAAGAATTAAAGTGTGATAGTAAGAATAAATAGATAAGCAAATAATATTACCAGCAAAACTTCAACCGACATTCATTTAATAGAGGTGTGAAATGAAAACATTGGGTTCAAAAAGATTGTTAAAATTTATTTTACGGTTTGGAATAGTCCTTGTATTATCTGGACTTTTATGGATTTTGTTTACTTTTACTCGTCCAAAATATAATGATGATGCTTTGTTTTCTTATGAAATCATCAATCAATCAGATCAGAATATCGAAGAATTGATTATTGGTGAGTATTCTCAGAACGATATTAACTCTCCAGAGGATCGAGTGTATCTAAAAAATTTAGCGGCTCATTCTAGAACAAGAGGAGCAGTAGACATTTCTAAATCAGAAAGAAGTGTTTCTCCATTCTATTTAGATTATGTATATCAAGGAAAAAGGAAAACTTTGCTAAAAACGGTATCTGTTGAAACTAGACCCAAAGGACTTCATATCACTATCACTATTAAGGAAGTGGATAACGAGGGTTATATGACGGGAACTAGCGAAATCAATTCATTTATTTTTGAAAAACGTGAATTTACTCCAGAAAGTATAAGAAGAGCTGAGGAAGCTAATACTACACCATAATTAGAAAGTAGTTAGATTGTTTTAAGAGGAATTAGGCTAATTTATAGCTTAGTTCCTTTTTTATTTTGAAGTGGTAGACTTCCTGTGCTACCATAAACACAAATAGCTAGGAGGACTGTCAATGAATCCAATAGGAACGAAACAAATTCAGACAGAACGATTACTGCTCAGACCTTTTCAAGTAGAAGACGCACCAGCGATGTTTAAAAACTGGTCGAGCAATGCAGAAGTGACGAAATACTTGACGTGGCCTCCGCATGAATCTGTCGAAACGACGAAGAAGAGCCTTAGACGTTGGGTAGACGGCTATCAAAATCCCCTTCAATTCAAGTGGGCAATCGTATTTGACAATGAAGTTGTTGGTAGTATCGATGTTGTGCATTTGGAAGAAAAGATGGACGCTGTGGAGATTGGTTATGCGCTTAGTCGCAAATGCTGGGGAAAAGGAATTATGACAGAAGCGCTCGTAGCAGTGAGTTGCTATCTCTTAGAAGAAGCTGGTTGTAATAGAGTGGCTGCACGTCACGATGTGAATAATCCAGCCAGCGGAAAAGTGATGCAAAAAGCTGGAATGACTTATGAAGGTACGCTGCGACAATATGGCAAAAATAATCAAGGTATCTGTGATATGGCATATTATTCCATCATTAAAGCAGATATATTGAAGTAGGAGTTAAGTACATGTGTTTGATTTGTGATCGGATAGAATTAATTAAGCAAGGTAAAAATCCGCATTTTGTAAAAGAACTTGAAACGGGTTATGTGGTAATAGGAGACGGACAGTATTTTAAAGGATACACCTTGTTCCTAGCCAAAGAACACGTAACGGAATTGCATCAAATGGAGTCTGAAACAAAAATAAAATTTCTAGAAGAAATGAGTATTGTTCAAGAGGCCGTGGCAAAAGCGTTTCAAGCTGAGAAGATGAATATCGAATTGTTAGGAAATGGTGATGCACATGTACATTGGCATCTATTTCCAAGAAAAGCAGGGGATATGAAAGGGTATGGCCATAATGGAAGAGGCCCCGTCTGGTGGGTTCCATGGGAAGAAATGTCATCTGAAGAATATCAACCAAAAGAGAATGACCTGCTTCAATTAGTCAATCGTTTAAAAGAGTATTTATAAATAGTACAAGAAGACATCTACAAAAGTAGGTGTCTTTTTTATGAGCAGATAATTTTGTGATTATGAATTCGTGAGATATACTCTAAATGTAATTAAAAACATTACAATTAGAAAGGTGATTTTATGACAACAACAGTAAAAAATATCATTATTGGTTTCGGTAAAGCCGGAAAAACATTAGCAGGATACTTAGGAAGTATTGGAGAAGACACGATTTTAATCGAAAAATCAAAAGAAATGTACGGTGGAACATGTATTAATGTCGGCTGTATTCCTTCTAAAAAATTAGCGACAAAAGCACTTCGCAAACAATATTCAAACGAAGACGCTAGCAGCTACTATACAAAGAGCGTTCAAGAAAAGAAAGCATTGATTGCGGCTTTAAACACAGCAAACTACAACAAAGTAGATTCTGTTGAAAAAACACAAATTATCGATGGGACTGCACGTTTTGTAGATGACCATACAGTAGCTGTAGATACTGCAGAAGGAGAAAGACTCTTCAAAGCAGACCGTATTTTCATTAATACAGGAGCAACTCCTTTCGTACCACCAGTGGAAGGATTAACAATCGGTGGGGCGATTCACACAAGTGAAACAATCATGAACTTAGAAGAATATCCAGAAAGCCTTGTTATTATCGGTAGTGGATTTATCGGATTAGAGTTCGCTGCAACTTACGCACAATTCGGTACAAAAGTAACAGTGATTGATGTGACTGAAGCATTCCTGCCTCGTGAAGACGAAGATGTAGCTCAAGCTGTGAAAGAACAATTAGAAGCTTTAGGCGTTACTTTCAACTTAGGTGTTCAATTAAAAGCAGTTCATCAAGAAGGCGGCAAAGCAGTAGTGGAAGCAACGACAGGAGAAGGTGCACCAGTTGCGTTTACAACAGATGCAGTCTTAGTTGCGACAGGTCGTCGTGCAAACGTTCAAGGTCTAGATTTAGACAAAGCGGGTGTGGAATTAACAGAACGTGGCGCGATTAAAGTCAATGAATTCTTACAAACAAACGTGCCTCATATTTTCGCAATGGGCGATGTGAACGGCGGACCACAATTCACATTCGTATCATTAGATGATTTCCGTATCGTGAAACGTTTCTTAGCAGGAGATACAACATACTCAACAAAACAACGTGCGAAATTCCCAACAGCAACCTTCATTAACCCACCTTTAGCAAGCGTTGGTTTAAATGAAAAACAAGCCAAAGAAGCAGGTATCGAAGTCAAAGTTGCGAAACTTCCAGCGATGGCGATTCCAAAAGCAAAAATCTTAGGAAACCAAGTAGGATTCTACAAAGTATTAGTGGACGCTTCAACAAACCAAATCGTTGGTGCGACATTATTTGCTGAAGAAGCACATGAAGTGATTAACATTATCGCAACTGCAATGAACGCGAACTTACCTTACACAGTTCTTCGTGACCAAATCTATACTCACCCAACAATGGCAGAAGCTTTAAACGACGTATTCGGCTTAATTAAGTAGGGATTATTATGGGAAATGACTTTATCGTAATGATTCACTGCCTAACGTACCTGGCGATTCATCACGACAATCGTTATTCAAGCAAAGACCTCGCATTTAACGCGTGTAGCAACCCGGCGATTGTTCGAAAATTGATGAGCCAAGCGGTGAAGAAAGGTTGGGTGTCAACCACTGTGGGGAAACAAGGTGGCTATCAATGGCAAGGCGATCCAAAAGAAGTTCGCCTTGGAGAAATTTTTTTATTAGTATCTGAGGATGAACGCTTGGAAAAAGCCTTCAAAGAAGCTGCCGACCCAACCTGCCTTGTAAGCACCCGAATGGGAAGCGTTATGGGCAAATTGCAAGAAGAACAAATCCAACAACAAATTAATTTCTATAATAAACGCACCATCCAAGACATGATTGATGGTGTCCAAACTGAATGTCACTAGTAAAGACCGAGCATCCGC
>JABZYV010000026.1:0-25679 GCA_015264955.1 Streptococcus sp.
TCTAATTTTAATTGATCGATTTCAGAAAGTTTAGCCATTCCTTTCTCGTATGAATATTGTTTACCCACCTGTTGGTGGAAACGATGAGTTTCTCCATTTTTATACCATCTAAACCATGTTTTTACTTGAGTTTTGTTTTTGATATTTAACTCGAGCATTATTTGTTTTGTACTATATCCCTGTAATTTCATTTCTACGGCTTTATTTTTAGTATCGACTGAATAAGCAACACGAGTTTTAACCATAAAAAGACACCTCCATGCGTATTTGATAATATTGTACCAAATCCAACTTGGAGGTGTTTTTATTTAATTCTCATTTACGGGGGTCAGTGCCTCTGAAGTGTGGTAGCTCTATTTTATTATGCTTTTGTTTTTTCAGCGCGGTCACGTTTCATTTGGCTTGAACGTAATTGTCCGCAGGCTGCTTCGATATCATGTCCAAATTCTTTACGAACGACACAGTTGATGTGGTTTTTCTTCAACACATCGTAGAAGGCAACTACGCGTTCTTTTCCACTACGTTCATATTGGTCATGTTCACGAACTTTGTTATAAGGAATTAAGTTGACATATGAAAGACGTTTCTTATCCGCAAGAAGGTCCGCCAGTTGTTGTGCTTGTTCCACCGAATCATTCACGTGATCAAGCATGATGTACTCGAAGGTTACACGACGGTTGGTTTTAGCAATATATTCATTAATCGCATCCATCACGACTTCGATTGGATATTTACGGTTGATACGCATGATACGAGAACGTGTATCGTTATCTGGTGCGTGAAGTGACAATGCAAGGTTCACTTGTAATCCTTCGTCTGCGAACTCGCGAATTTTTGGAGCCAAACCACTTGTAGATACAGTGATATGACGAGCCCCAATTCCAAGCCCTTTATCAGAGTTGACCACTTTCAAGAATTTAATCACGTTATCATAGTTATCGAATGGTTCCCCGATCCCCATGACTACGATATGGCTGACACGGTCCCCAGGAGACACTTCGTCTAATGTGCGTTGTACGTGCATGACTTGCGCTACGATTTCCCCAGCAACAAGGTCACGTTGTTTTGCGATAATTCCGCTCGCACAGAAAGTACATCCGATATTACATCCTACTTGTGTCGTCACACAGATGGATAAGCCGTATTCTTGTGGCATTAATACTGTTTCGATTAAGAGACCATCTGCTAATTCAAAGAGGAATTTACGTGTTCCGTCTGTTGATTGTTGTTTGATACGTTCATTTAACACTGGGAATGTGAACTCTTCTTGTAACTGTTCAATCAATGATTTTGGCAAGTTTGTCATTTCTTCAAAACTGGTTACACGTTTGCGGTAAAGCCAGTCCCATAATTGACCTGCTCTGAATTTCTTTTCGCCTTTTTCTTCAAACCAAGCTGTTAGCTCTTCTAGTGGCATGCCATAAATAATCGGTTTTCCTTCATATTGTCGAACCACTCGTCCAATTTTTCTAACCATATCTATTCCTCTTTCCTATACTTGAAATGCTCTAATGATTGTTTCTCTGTTTGCATGAGCGCTTAATAACACCGATAATTTCACACGAGCCTTTTGTCCACTAAGCCCTGTTGTGAAAATCACCCCTGCTTCGTGAAGCTGTTTGCCTCCACCAAGATAATTATATACATCGTAAGTCACACCGTTAAATGCACGCGATACAAGCACGACTGGAATCCCTTTATCTAAGCAACGTTGCAATCCAGGAAGTGCCATTGGTGGGAGATTCCCTGCTCCAAGAGCTTCGATGACTACTCCATTGGCGTCTGAATCGGCAATGGCATCAAATAACATGGAATCCATTCCAGCATATGTTTTTAATAAGTATACCTTATCCAAGAGTTCTTTAATTGGATAATATTCATGATGTAAGAATTTTTGGAAGTAAATGACTTCACTCTTTGATACTAATCCAAGCGGTCCAAAGGTTGGTGTTTGGAAAGTCGCAACGTTTGTAGTATGTGTCTTTGTCACATATGTTGCCGCATGAACTTCATCATTCATCACGACAAGAACGCCTTTATCCACACTCTCTGGACTCGTTACTGTAATAATGGCACTGCGTAAGTTCGCTAACCCGTCCGCTCCAATTTCATTGCTGGAACGCATCGCTCCCGTTAAAACGATTGGGAATGTTCCATCTGTTGTTAACTCTAAAAAATACGCCGTTTCTTCTAATGTATCAGTTCCGTGAGTCACCACCGCTCCGTCAAAGCCTTCCTGTTGCGCTTGAACAATTCGCTTTTGAACTTCCCACATTTTTTCCTCAGTCATATGTGGAGACGGAAGGTTAAATAGATCCTCTACGACGACACTTGCGATTGGGGCAAAAATGGTGTCGGAGTTGGTTAATGGGTTTGTGCTTGTTGGGGTTACGTTACCGGTTGAGCGGTCTTCACTCATGGCAATCGTACCACCGGTGTTTATGACGATAATTTTCTTCATGGCGCTACTACTTTCTTTCATTTTCTCTTTACATAGGATACCACAAAATAGCAAATGCTGACTATAAAATACGCACAAAAAGATGATACCTTCGAATCCTTGCGGATTATTTTTATAATCGCTGTTACAGGGCACCAGTGCAAGCCTTGGTCTTGCACCTTCGAAGCTTCAAACGCGAAGTACGGAACAAGTCCCTACTTCGCGTAAGCACAGTGGTTGAATGAAATGAGCTTCACTGTATCCAGTTTGCTCATCCCTATTCAACTTTGTGGGGGAAAGAAAACGAAATACTCTAAATACAATAATGTATTTAGAGTATTTCTGTCTTTCTCCCTCACATTCGATGCGATTCCCTGTTACTGCGATTATAAAATCCGCAATTTTCTTCGGTATCATCTTTTTATGCGTTTTGTTCAAATCCTTTATAAAAAAATGAAAAAAGTGTTGCGCCACTCAGTTTGAAGGGGACGGTGCAGGGTGTTAGAAAGTGTATCCCATAGGGGTTTCTGAGGCTTTTTGGCGATTTGAAGTAGGGCGTGACTGAAAAAAATTTTTGATTCTTTCTCGGAAAATTTACTACACAATTCCGAATTTGTGCAACTGACCTAAAAAGGGGTTGTTGAATATACCGCTAAAAACCGCATCATTTCAACGTTTATATTTTACTTTTAATTTTAAAATTTGAAATGTAACATATATGCTACATTTATATTTTTTTGCATCTTAAACAAAAAAAACCGCAGCCTTAGATTGGCTACGGTTGTCGTCTTATTTAATTGTGTATTGACGTTGGTGGTCAACAACGGCTGTTAATGTAATTGGGCTGTTGTCTTCGCGTGTGAAGGTTTGTTCACCGCTTGCGTCCACCACTTCTGTGAAGATTTCTTCGTATTCTTTTACTGTCAGCATTTTGCGGTTTTCTAGCAATGCTTTATGTTCTGCGATGTGCAATTGGTTTTCGAAGCCTTCGACTAATTCGCCGGCGAAGAATTCCCCAACGGCTCCTGATCCATAGCTGAAGAATCCGATGCGGTCTCCGGCTACTAATACAGAACTGTTTTCTAATAATGAGATGAAGCTTAAGAATAATGAACCTGTGTAGATGTTTCCGACTTGGCGGTTAAACACGGCTGCTTCTTGGTAACGCGCTGTGAAGCGTTCTTGTTCCTCTTCGCTCATTTCTTCTAAGAATGGCTTGAAGGCTTTCATCCCCATTTTTGTATATGGTAAATGGAAACAGATTGCGTCAAAGTCTGAGAACTGCGCATTTGTTTTTGATTGATAATCGTTCCAAACTTCTGCAAAGAAACGGATGTATTGCTCATTTGAGAATTTACCGTCCACCATTGGATACGGTGCATAGTTTGGTCTCCAGAAGTCCATCACGTCATCTGTGAATAAGCTAGTTTCGTTATCTAAAACAAGTAAACGTGGGTCACTAGAAACAATCATTGCGACCGCTCCGGCACCTTGTGTTGGTTCCCCGCCAGAGTTTAATCCATATTTAGCAATGTCACTTGCGATGACTAATACTTTTGAAGTTGGGTTTAAAGCGATATGACCTTTCGCTAATTGTAAGGCAGCTGTTGCCCCGTAGCAGGCATGTTTTAATTCTACACTACGAACACGGTTTGATAATCCAAGCATGCGTTGCATATAAACCGCAGCTGATTTCGATTGATCGATTCCTGTTTCTGTCCCAAATAAAATCATATCAATATCTTCACGGTCTTTATCATCAATGATTGATAACGCAGCATTTGCGGCTAAAGTCACGATATCTTGCGTCACTGGTGCTACTGCCATTGTAGACTGGCCAATTCCAATCGTGTACTTAGCTGGCTCTACTCCACGCGCCACTGCTAGTGTTTCCATATCTAATGCAGTCGGTGGTACGAAGAAGCCAATCTTATCTATCCCTATATTCATTGTTTTATTGTTCTCCTTTACGAATAAAGCTCTCCAAACACAAATAGAGCTTCCTGTTCTTTCTTAGCACACACTATAGTAGCAAAAATTCGCCGTTAGGACAATTGAATTCACCAAATGTTAGGGAATTTAAACAATTCTTTACTAATTATTTGTACTAAATTGATAGGTTTCCTATGCAAAATCTTATAAAATAGAAACGAAATAGGAAATATAACCTAGAAAGGATTGAAAATATGAACGGAAATGATATCGTCATCGTAAGTGCCACACGTACTGCGATTGGTAAATTTGGTGGGCAATTTGCTACCACTTCCGCTATCGAACTAGGAACAACGGTCGCAAAAGCTGCCATCCAAAAAGCGAATCTTTCACATGAACAAATTGATACAGTCATCTTTGGAAATGTCTTACAAGCAGGCCTTGGACAAAATCCAGCTCGTCAAGTCGGACTAGGCGCTGGACTGAACCATGCAAGTACTGCCGTTACAGTTAATGAAGTCTGTGGTTCTGGACTAAAAGCCATTATTTCAGCCGCACAAGTCCTTCGACTAGGAGACGCCAAAATCGTTTTAGCCGGTGGTATGGAAAATATGAGTCTTGCGCCGCATTTATTACAACAACGCTTTGCTCCAAAAAATGGCCCTGTGACATTAGTGGACTCTTTATTTAATGATGGATTAACAGACGCCTACTCACAAGACGCGATGGGAATTACCGCAGAAAACATCGTTGAAAAATACGGATTTACCCGCGAAGAACAAGACGCTTTCGCTGTGGCTTCTCAACAAAAAGCCGCTAAAGCACAAGCAGAAGGACGTTTCGCTAGCGAAATCACTCCTGTAGCAGTCTTCAATCGCAAAACAAAATCCGACGACTTAAAAGTAACGGATGAATTTATCCGTCCTAACACGAATCTTGAGAGTCTTGCTGGTCTCAAACCTTCCTTCAAAAAAGACGGAACCGTGACAGCCGGAAACGCCTCTGGAATTAACGACGGTGCCGCTTGTGTCATCATGACAACGCGTGAATACGCAACAGAACTAGGCCTTCCAATTCTTGCGACATTGAAGGGATATGCCGAAGCCGGTGTCGATCCTTCGATTATGGGAATCGGACCTGTTCCTGCCATTCAAAAATTAGTGGCGCGTACACGTATTCCGCTTGAAAAAGTTGATGTCTTTGAACTGAACGAAGCCTTTGCCGCACAAAGCATGGCAGTCATCAAAGACTTGAAGATTCCAACTGAAAAAGTAAATCCATTCGGTGGTGCCATTGCGCTAGGCCATCCAATCGGTGCTTCTGGTACTCGTATTGTGGTCACACTGATCAATGCTCTCGACCAACTCGACGGTAAAATCGGTGTCGCTTCCCTCTGTGTAGGCGGCGGTATGGGTGTTGCCATCGCGATTGAACGCGAAAAATAAGAAAAACAATAAGAGTTGCCCAAAATTCACTTATAAGTGAATTTTGGACAACCCTTATTTTCTTTTTACTGTCCACGGAACGAAGAAAGAAATCCATTTTAGGATTACGAAGAATCTAACGGATTCTATAATAGCAGTAACGTGAATCCGCATTAAAACGAATTAAAGGGCGTAGGAATTTATTCCGTACGCCCTTTTTGAGGATTTAAAGGTGAGAGACATCGGCTCGAACCGGTGCAACGTTACAGCTATTATAAAGATATCCGTGAAGATTCTAAGTAATCCTGTAACTTTATTTCTCTTCGTGTTTCTTTTGTTCGTGACGCTGTTGATAGTACGCGCGAATCTCTTCGTTTTCTTCGGTCGCACGATAATGGACCTCAAAGCCATTCTTCTTCCAACTTAAAGTCGTCATGAGTTCATCCCATGTTGGCAATTTCACCTCAGGCAATTCAAACGGCACCATCTCAGACATATCTAACGAGTCTTTCCAAACTTCAAAGCGAGTCGAAACGAGTAATAGCGCAATACGTGTTAACAATTCACGTTTTTCTTCGTCCATATCCCCTGCTGCCTTCAAGAACTCTTGCACATAATGCATAAACTGTCCGTATAAATCATTCACCGTATCAATTCCAACAGAAAATAGTAGTTCAAAGAACACATTCCAGAACAATTCCAGTTCTTCATCGCTCACCGATTCTGTCCATTTCTTGAATGTTTGATCATTCAACTGACTATTTTTGGTTAATTTTTCCATCTTAATAAATTGACCGTCTTCAATCTCCCATGTCATGGCGCTATGTTGCATCGCACCGGTGGCATTACTTTTAACAATCACATACGGCACTTCGGATTCTAGCATTAATCCAACAAGTGAATCTTGTGGAATATAACGCATCGCTAATGGCACTATATTTTGATACCCTTTTGTTTCAAGTACAGAACGGTACAATCCAGGAGAATCAAAGCAGAAAATATCGACAATGCGCAGTTGCACGTCTTCTGCTTGAGTGGCCGCAGCATAAATGGCTAAGTTACCACCCTTTGAATGTCCAGAAATCATTAAGTCCCCATCCCATAAACTGGCTTGTTTGGCTAAATACTCCTTGGCATCCGTCTGAGCCGCAACAAGTGGTGAATACGTCATTAGGAAGTCTTCCTTCCAGCCAATCAGCGTTTCATCCGTCCCTCTAAACACAACAAGTCTGACACTAGGTTCTACTTCCACCGTGACAGCTGCGAATTGTTTTGTTGTATCTTTATCCCATTCGCTCACCACACCGAAGAATTTCAACGATTGGAAGCGAGGTGCATCCGCAATCACTTGCGATACTTCATGCCGCTCCTCTGTTATCATCATTGGATTCTCATCGAACAATTCTTGTTTATGTTCCTGCATATACTCGGCGATTTCTTTCACTGTGACAAAATTCTCACCATTTTCATCGCTTGGAACAACTTTTTCAAGTGGTAAATACTCTAATTCCGTTAAAACTAATGCATCAATTTCAGAAAAGGCTCTTTCTTCAAACGAAACGTGCCCAAACTCTTTAATATAATCCAACATGTTTTTCATACGAAAATCCTCCGTTATTTTGAGTGAGTCCATTACTATTCTACTCTGTCATTATGGCGCTTGCAACTCTTTTTCCTGTGGGGTAAAAAGCCATCATTTTCTATAGAATTCCCCCATTTTTCGTGCTATACTACTGAAATGAAATTAAGGGGGTTGTTCTATGAAATTAGGATTCGATAGCGAGAAATACCTTGAAGAACAAAGTCAATACATTCTTCAACGAGTAAATGCTTATGACAAACTATACTTAGAGTTCGGAGGCAAATTAATCGGTGATTTCCACGCGATGCGCGTATTGCCAGGATTCGATCCAGACGGAAAAATCAAATTACTTCACCGCCTACGCGACCAAGCAGAGATTATTATCTGCGTGTACGCTGGTGATATCGAACAAAATAAAGTTCGCAGTGACCTTGGGATTACTTATGACCAAGATGTTCTTCGCTTAATGGACGACCTTCACTATTGGGACCTTAAAATCAATAGTGTCCTCATTACTCGTTATACAGGCCAACCAGCCGCAACACAATTTAAAAACTCCCTCGAACGTCGCGGCATTAAAGTGTATACACACGGCTACACAGAAGGCTATCCGATGGACGTTGAAACCATCGTTAGTGACGCAGGATATGGCGCAAATGAATTTATCGAAACGACTCGCCCACTTGTCGTCGTAACAGCTCCTGGTGCCAACAGCGGAAAACTAGCAACCTGCTTAAGCCAGCTTTATCACGAAACCAAACGTGGTCGTCGTGCCGGCTATTCTAAATTCGAAACATTCCCTGTATGGAATTTACCTTTAAACCACCCTGTGAACGTGGCCTATGAAGCAGCCACTGCAGACTTAGAAGATGTCAACATGATTGATACCTTCCACCTTGCAAAATACGGCGAAACAACCGTGAACTACAACCGAGACATCGAAGCCTTCCCACTTCTCCGTCGTATTTTGACGAAGATTTACGGCGACGCTCCCATCCCTTACAACTCTCCAACAGATATGGGAGTGAACCGTGTCGGATTTGCTATCACTGATGATGAAGTCGTTTGCGAAGCTTCTAACCAAGAAATCATCCGCCGTTACTACGCAGGCCAATGCGACTACAAACGCGGTATCGGAACACTGGAAGCAGCTCAACGTGGCAAGTACATCATGGAAGAAAGTGCACTCTCTCCACAAGACCGTCCAGTTGTAAAAGCCGCTCTTGAAAAAGAAGCCGAAGCGAAAGTTCCAGTAGTAGCCTTACAACTTCCAACCGGCAAAATCATTACAGGAAAACAATCGGATACCATGACAGCCAGCGCAGCCTGCCTACTCAACTGCATTAAAGAATTAGCAGAAATTGGTGACTCCATCCATTTATTACCACCAGTGATTTTAAATGCGATTGGCCAACTCGGAAGCGACGTTCTAAAACACCAACGCCGCTCACTCGATAGCAAAGAAGTGCTCATCGCCCTCAGCATCTCAGCAGTCACTAACCCTGCCGCAGAAGCTGCCAAAAATCAATTACAAAACTTGCGCCACTTACAAGCACACAGCACCGTCATCCTTCAAAAAGCCGACGAAGAAACCTTCCGAAGCCTAGGAGTGATGGCGACTTGCGAACCACAATTTGCTGGCACAAACCTTTACTACACAAACTAACCCCAAGCCCTCTCCAATCGGACGAGGGCTTACTTTTTGCACTTTTTCAGCACTAACCCTGTTCTCCTAGCCGTCCCCAAGCCCTATTCCTCTTTCCAACACCTCTTTTCAGAAGCAGAACTCTAAAAATCCGCACACTCTCCCTTTTTTCAAAAAAATTTTCGTTACTTTGAAATTCGGCAAAATAAAAGAAGAGCAATTTATCAATAAGCCCAATGAGCCTAAAATCCACGGATTCTATAGTAGGAATAGTGGCGGTTGTAACCGATGTGAATTAGTGACTCTTGAAATTTATTTCCTAGAGTCACTTTGAAGCTCGGTAGTAGTTGAGACGACAGGCTCAACACGGTACAGCCACTATCACTACTATGAAGATATCCGTTGGATTTAAAGGCGAATTGAACCTTATTCAATTTTCTCTTCTTTTATTCCTGCACCCGAATTTCAAAGGAACGAAGTTCCTTTATTCATTTTTCTTTTTATTTTTTTGCACAAAAAAATCGAGAGCGTGTCTCGATTTTTCTTAGTTTCTAAAGATCTTGGCTTCTAAAAAGAGGTCGTTGTAAAGCGATAATAGGTCGGTTCCTAAATTCTCGTAAACCTCCATTTTTTCCATCGCTTCCTCACTCGGATAGAAGCTCTCATCCGAAGTAATGTCTTCTGGTAAGAGCGCTAGCGCATCCTTATTTGGCGTTGCATAACCAACATACTGAGCATTCTTCGCTGCGATTTCCGGACGCAACATGAAATTGATAAACGCATACGCGCCTTCCTTGTTACCAACCGTTTTTGGAATAACGATATTATCAAACCACAAGTTCGTTCCTTCGCTTGGAACCACGTAGGCTAAATCTTCATTCTCACTCAACATTTTAGAAGCTTCCCCTGAGAAAGTGACGGCTATGTTGGCCTCTCCTTGAATCATATATGTCTTCATTTCATCAGCGATAATCGCTTTTGCATTTGGCATCAATGTCTTCAAGAATTTACCAGCGTCTTTAACAATGGCTACGTCTTTTTCATTAAGAGAATAGCCTTGTGTTTGTAAAGCAATCCCCATCATTTCACGAGCTCCGTCAATAAATAGAATGGAATCCTTTAAATCCGCATTCCATAAATCGCGCCACTCGCTAATCATTCCTTCTGGATAAACTTTCTTATTATAAACAATTCCTAGCGTTCCCCAGAAATAAGGAATGCTGTATGAATTATCAGGGTCAAAGGATTGATGTAAGAAACGTGGGTCGATATGTTCCATCCCTTTGATTTTTGAATAATCTAATTTTTCAAGTAAGTTTTCTTCGACCATTTTATGAATGGTATACTCACTTGGAATGGCGATATCGTAGTTCGTTCCACCTTGCTTAATTTTTGTCAGCATGGCTTCGTTTGAATCGAACGTTTCATAAATAACTTTATAACCTGTTTCTTGTTCAAATTGTGTAATAAGTTCTGGGTCGATATAGTCTCCCCAGTTATATACGATAATGGTTTGAGGGTCACCTGCCGTTGCTGTTTCAAAATTCTTACGCATTCCAAACAACACTAGGCAAGAAACTACGATCGTCCCGATTAACATCGTTAGTCGCTTCATAGTGTGACTCCTTTCAATAGGTCACTCTCTGAAGCCTTCCCATTCAATCGTTTTTGTTGGAATTTTTGAATGAAGTAATATCCAATCACGAGTGATAATGAGAATAGGAACATCAATGTACTTAAGGCATTGATTTCTAAGCTGATTCCTTGGCGCGCACGTGAGTAGATTTCAACGGCAATCGTTGAGAATCCATTTCCTGTTACGAAGAATGTCACGGCGAAGTCGTCTAATGAATACGTAAATGCCATAAAGAATCCACTTAGAATTCCTGGTGTAATTGCTGGTAAAACGATGCGTGTTAATACTTGTGAGCTTGTTGCTCCTAAGTCACGAGCAGCTGTAATCATCGATGGGTTCATTTCTGATAATTTTGGTAAAACCATCAGTACAACGATTGGAATGTTAAACGCGATGTGCGCAAGTAATACCGACATAAAGCCGAGTTTGAATCCAACCACTGTAAAGAGAATTAAAAGGCTGGCACCGATGATAACGTCTGGCGATACCATCAAAATATTGTTAAAGCCTAATAATACTTGTTTGCGACGGTTTGAACGGATGTAATGGATCATGATAGCTCCAAGTGTTCCAATCACTGTCGCGATTAAAGAAGATAAGAGTGCAAGAATTAATGTATCGAGTACAATTCCGATTAAACGTGTGTCCGCAAGAACGGCTTTATAGTGGTCGAGTGTGAAACTCTCAAATCCGTTCATGCTACCAGCACTGTTAAATGAGTAAAAAATCAAGTAGAAAATCGGAGCGTATAAAACTACGAATACGAAAACTAAGTAGAGATTCGTCCACTTGCTATTATTTTCTAATTTCATTCTGATACGCCTCCTTTTCTACGGTCTCTTGTAATAAACATTAAAATAATCATTGCTACAATCAATACAACCCCGATTGTAGAACCCATTCCCCAGTTTTGCGTTACTAAGAAATGTTGTTCAACGGCTGTACCAAGTGTAATCACGCGGTTTCCTCCAATTAAACGAGTCAACATGAAGAGTGAGAGTGATGGAATAAATACGGCTTGTACTCCACTGCGCACTCCGTTCATTGTTAATGGGAAGATAACGCGTCTAAACGTATCCCATTTTGTTGCCCCAAGGTCGCGGCTTGCCGCAATGAGTGAACTTGGCAACTCTTCGATAGAGTTGAAGATTGGCAAAATCATAAATGGTAACTCGATATACGCTGCTACCGTTAAGAAACTGAAGTCAGTGAATAGGAATTCTTGTGGCGCCAATCCGAATAATGAAAGGAAGTTGTTCACTGTTCCTGTTTGGCTAAAGATTCCAATAAATGCATAGGCTTTTAATAGTAGGTTTACCCATGTCGGTAAGATGATTAATAAAAGCCATAATTGTTTATGTTTTGTACGACTTAGGAAAAGTGCTGTTGGATAACTCACGAGTAGCGTTACAAGCGTTACTAGAAATGCGTACCACACAGAGTTGAATGTCATTTCTAAGTAGTTTCCTGACGCGAAATAGTTCGTGTAGTTTCCAAGCGTGACTTGACCATTGATGTCGAAGAATGATTTATAGAAAATCATTCCAAGTGGCGTTACTACGAATAATAACAACCAGATAAAGTATGGAATGGAAAATAATAGACGCGATTGTTTAGTCATTTTCTTCTACCTCGTCTTCGTAGCTTTCTAAACGAGCGTCGAAGTCTTCTTCACTTTCTCCAAAACGCATTACGTGGATATCTTGTGGTTCAAAGTATAAGCCCACTTTTGATCCAACTTCTGCTTTACGAGTTGAGTGAATCATCCATTCGTTGCCATTTTCGTCATAGCAGATGATTTCGTAGTGAACTCCACGGAATAATTGCGTATCCACTTCAACTGTTAATTTTCCATTTTCGATAGAAGTTAACGTTAAGTCTTCTGGACGAATCACGATTTCAACTTTTTCGTTTGGACGCATACCGGCATCGGCACACTCGAATTCTTTTCCGACGAATTCTACAAGGTAGTCTTCTTTCATCACCCCGTCAACGATATTACTTTCACCGATAAAGTCCGCAACGAAACGGTTGATTGGCTCATCGTAAATATCTACTGGTGTTCCAGATTGAACGATTTCCCCTTTACTCATAACGAAGATTTCATCACTCATCGCTAACGCTTCTTCTTGGTCATGCGTTACGAAGATAAATGTGATTCCTAGACGTTGTTGCAATTCACGAAGTTCATACTGCATGTCTGTACGAAGTTTTAAGTCTAATGCTGATAATGGCTCATCAAGTAGTAGCACTTCTGGTTCATTGACAAGCGCACGGGCGATGGCCACACGTTGTTGTTGTCCACCAGACATTTGTGAGATTTCACGGTTTTCGTATCCAGATAATTGCACCATTTTTAAAGCGTCTGCCACTTTTTCTTTAATGATGTTTTCTGGAGTTTTCTTTAAGCGTAATCCAAACGCGATATTTTCGAATACATTCATATGTGGGAATAATGCGTAGTCTTGGAAAACAGTGTTCACTTTACGTTTGTTTGGTGGAAGGTTAGTAACATCTTCCCCGTTTAAAGTCACTTTTCCGTTTGATACATCTGTAAATCCAGCGATGATACGTAAAATCGTTGTTTTACCGCATCCCGAAGGCCCTAGTAATGTATAGAATTTTCCTTTTTCGATTTCGAAGTTGATATTTTTTAAAACATGAGTGTCCTCATAAAATTTGTTCACATTCTCAAATGAGATAATTGTGTTGTTTGACATTGCTAGCACCTAACTTTCTTAATTATAAATATGAATCTGTCGCCACAACTAAAACTTTCGATGTTGTCTTAGCGGCGTTGCTAATTTGGTGTTTGGCTTTCGCCTCAAAATAGAAGGACTCTCCCTTGGAAACTACTTCAACTTGTTTACCGACTTTGACCTGAATAGAACCTTCGAGCACATACCCAAATGTTTCCGCAAGTGACGGTTGGAACGTCTTGTACGCTCCCCCAACGGCAAACTCTAGAATTACGGGTTCCATCTCATGCTCGTTCGAGTCTGGATTGAGCCATGTGACCATCGTATGGTGCTTGACGTCTTCCATCATCGTCATATCCTCTTCGCGGTAAATCGTGAGCGCCTCTTCTGGCCCCTCATCGAAAAAGTCCGCTGCAGGGCATCCCAACACTTCAAGAATATCAAAGAACGTATCCATTGATGGTGAGCTCAAATCATTCTCTAATTGCGAGATATATCCCTTTGACAAATCTGTTCTCTCTGCTAACTCTTCTTGCGTTAAACCCTTTTGAATACGGAGGGCACGCAGTTGATGACCGATTTCCATTGTCTTCTCCTTTTAAACTAATTGTTTACTAACACAAAGACCATTATACATTAAGTTTAGTAATAGTCAACAAATCAACCCCGAAAAAACGCACTTTTTTTTGAGTATATTTTTTCGCATCATAGTGCGGTTTTTGTGCTTATTTTTTCTCGTGAAAAAATGCGAAATTATCATATATGATAATTATCATTTATGATAATCTTGCATCGTTTAGAAAATCAAAATTAACTTATAAGTTAATTTTGATTAAACAAAAACAGGATTCGGTATCGAATCCTGTTTTGGTGTCTGCAGAAATTTATTCGCAGTGGTTTATTGACTTTCTTTTCATCACTCGTGATTCAAGAAAGTCTAATAAACTGTGCGGGCGAAAGACTACGAAACAGAATGACTTCACACTGTGAAATCATTCTTAGTTTCTGTCTTTCTGCCATCCTGTGGAGTTGAGTTCGAAAAGGCATAGGCTCAAGCCTTTCGAGTTTAGTCCGCACGGTCTTACAGACCGCTTACGGCTAAACTGCGAACCGTCATCGCCTATGAACGCCTTTTCTCGCATCCTTAAAGTTGAACTCGACCTCACAGAAATGGCGTGCGTTTCCTCAAACGTCCGCAGAACGTTTCACGTTCCTTCCGGCGTTCGAGTCCAACGTTCCATTTCTGAGCGTTCGGTCTCGTATCCTGGTTTTTAGTGAGCAACCATTTCTTGTGCAATTTCCAACCCTGTCAAGTTTGATGGGTAGTATGTTGGCCAGTTGTCCATTTCTTCTAATAGTTTTTCTTGGCTTTCATTGCCCATAAAGATGTGGAAGTGTTCTGCTTTCACTGGAGCGATGTTGTGGTCGCTGAACTGAACGTATTTAGGAGCACCTTCTACTGGGTTCACCGCTTCAAATAAGAAGCGGACGCCGCGGTTTCCTTTTTTGTATGTTAGAATTTTGTATCCTACATATTTGTATTCCGCTTTAGCCGTTGTTCCATCTTCTTTTTGGAACTCCATTGTTGTATCCGTGATATTGATATTTTTGATATCTATTTTATATCCTTTTGTGTAGTACTCTTTGTACTCGTCTTTTGTCATCTTTTTGCCAATTTTTGCTTTGTAGTCAAAGACTGGATCAAGAGTGCCATCTACTAAGTAAGGATATACCGATTGCCATTCGCCAGCGTAATCAGACAATGTGCGGTCTTTTACAGCACTGTCTTCGAAGTAGCCTTTGTGGACTGTTTTTTCGTCTTCTGCGTGTTCTGGTTGGATGTCTTTTCCTGGTTGGTCTGTCGTTTTCTTCAACGCTTCAAGGTTTTCGCGCATTACAGAGATGTAGTCTTCACCTTTATCCATTTCCTCTTTTGTTAAAGATTCAATTGGATTTAATACGGCTAACTCAACGCCTGCTTCTTCTGCTAATGTTTTCGCGATTTTCTCAGAAGCATTTTCTTCAAAGTAAATAATCTTAATGTCGTTTTCTTTCACGTATTTTGTTAATTCTGCTAAACGTGCAGCACTTGGCTCAGCTTCTGGTGAAATCCCAGTGATTCCCACTTGGTTTAAGCCGTAGTCTAATGCTAAATAGTGGAATGCTGTATGTTGCGTTACAAAGTTCTTTTGTTTGGCATCTTTAAATGCATTTGTGTAGTCATTATGCAACGCTGTTAATTTTTCGATGTAGGCTTTAGCATTTTTCTCGAAAGCTTCTTTACGCTCAGGGAAAGCTTCCGCTAGCTGCTTCGTAATGTTTTGAACCATTTGAATCGCGCGCTCTGGTGATAACCATACGTGCGGATCGTATTCATGACTGTGACCTTCGCCAGAGTGGTCATGGTCATGTTCTTCTTCTTCTCCACCAGGAAGAAGTACCATATCTTTAGTTGCACTAATCGCTTTGACTTTGCTATCAGATTCGATAGTCTTAAGAACTGCAGGGATCCATGTTTCCATATACTCGCTATCATAAACAAGTGCATCTGCTTCGCTCATTTTTGCGATTTCTTTTGCAGAAGGCTCGTAGTCGTGTGGCTCTGTTCCAGCACCGATGACAAGCGATACATCTCCTTCATCCCCTACAATATTTCTTGTAAAATCATAAATCGGAAAGAAGGTCGTTGAAATTTTTAGCTTTCCTGATTGTGTTTTGCTATTTGAATTACTTGGCGCACATCCAACGGCAACCAGTACAAACATCAATAATAATCCAATAAATGTCGTTTTTTTCATGATATATTCTGTCTCCATTTCTCAAATCGTAATTCTTACGTTTTACATTGTAGCACCTCACATGATTCATTGCAAGGATTATTTTCTGAAAATTATTCGAAAGAAACGAACGCATCATGCGATCGTAGCATTTTTGAACTTCACGATAGCACCTCAATATATGAATAAATTTTATCGGTGACTCTGAAGAGCTTTGCGTAATACATCAATTTTTGATAGTTTACTGAATACTTTTGGAAATATAGTTTGAACGCTTGTGCAATCAATTGTACATCCATTTTATATACCGGACGCAAACACTCTACTAGAGTCCTCTCTATTTCATATATACGGATTTGTTGCCCTTTTTGGCGTTCAATTTCTACAATCCCCACATCAAAATTAGTACGTGTCACAACAGGTTTCACTTCTTGTGCTTGCTTAATCTTTGAAGTATTCATTCCATACGGGAACATCATTGTTTTTTCAAAAGGAACCGTTATCGATAATCCGTGTAACCACAATGCCGTATCGAGTGCATATACTCCTTTTGGATTTCGTAATTGAATTAAATACCAGTCATCCATATAGTATTCTGCCAACCCATACAAACCTTTCCCGAGTGGTTCAAGTTCCTCTTGCTCAATCATTTTTCGATAGGTTCGATAGCTTAATCCTGCTTCTTTTACTTCACGATAAGATAAGATGCCATTATTTCTTTTTAAATACTCTATAATTTCTGTTTGTTTTGGATTCATTCTTTCACCTCCTAAAACGTAAACAAATTACTAACAAGTTGTAATAATGTTAGCAAAATGTTTACCTTTTTTCAACCCACAAAAAAAGTCTTATCCGCATCATCGCAAATAAGACTTCTCTTCTATTAGATTAATACTTTCGATAAGAACGATTGCGTACGCTCCATTTGCGGATTCTCAAGGACTTCTTTTGGATGTCCTTCTTCCACAATCACGCCACCGTCCATGAAGATTAAACGCGTTCCCACTTCACGGGCAAATCCCATTTCGTGCGTTACGACAACCATGGTCATGCCTCCTGCTGCAAGTTCCTTCATTACGTTTAGTACTTCTCCGACCATTTCTGGGTCCAAGGCTGACGTTGGCTCATCGAACAAGAGCACATCGGGTTCCATCGCAAGTGAACGTGCAATCGCGATTCTTTGTTTTTGTCCCCCTGATAGTGAGTTTGGATAGACATCCGCTTTATCGGCTAATCCCATTTTCTCTAGAAGTGCGTGTGCTTTTTGTTCTGCAACAGCCTTGTCGATTTTCTTCAATTGAATTGGTCCAATCGTGATATTTTCTAACACGGTTAAATGCGGGAATAAATTGAAGTGTTGGAACACCATGCCTAAATGTTGACGCACGCTGTCGAGGTCCACTCCTTTTTCATTGATGCATTGGTCTTTGAAGAACACCTTTCCGCTTGTGGGCTCTTCTAATAAGTTTAGGCAACGTAAGAAAGTTGATTTTCCTGATCCAGAAGGACCGATAATCACGAGCACTTCCCCTTGCTCAATATAAGTGGAAATTCCGTTTAAGACTTGCTTGTCGCCGTATTGTTTTTTAATCTCTTCTGTTCTAATCACTGGCTTGTAACTTCCTTTCTAGTTTGTCCATAAAGAATGCAATCGTCGTAGTCATGACGAAGTATAAGAACGCCGTCATTAACAGTGGAATAAATACGGTAAAGGTTGCCCCACGAACCGTATCCGAGCTGTACATTAAATCGTGAATACCTATTAAAGAGACGATGGATGTTTCTTTAATTAAGGTCGCAAATTCATTCCCGATGGCTGGTAAAATATTTTTCATCGCTTGTGGCAAGATAATTTGACGCATCGCCATTCGTTTCGGCATCCCCATTGAACGAGCGGCTTCCATTTGCCCTTTATCCACCGATTGAATCCCACTACGGATGATTTCAGCGATATAAGCTGTCGTATTAACGGACACGGCAATGACTCCTGAAACAAAATCGTTTAAATCAAGAACGGTCGCGAGTCCAAAATACACTAAGTACAATTGCACAAGAAGTGGCGTTCCACGAATAATGTCGATATAGACCTTCGCTGCTTTTGACAAAAACTTGTTCTGGCTAAGTCTTGCGAGTGCCATTAACGTTCCACACCCAACCCCGACAATTACAGAGAAGAATGATAGTAACACGGTTGTCGTTGCCCCTTCGAGAAACAGAGGCCAATATTTAATAATCAATTCCATTCTTTTTCCTTCTTTCTATTCTGACATTAAATTCGTATTGCGAATAATCGATTCTTTTAGTTTTCCTGAAGACTCTAACTGATCGAGCACCTCTTGTACTTTTTGTACAAACACTTCATTGCCTTTCTGCGCCACGGCTGCAGTTCCGGCATCTTCACTTGGGATTTCTACCGAAGCGACGGTTAAATCCGAATTCGCCTTTACGAATTCATCCGCTGCAATGTTATCCATAATCACTGCATCGAGTTTTCCTTGTTGCAAGGCTAAAATCAAGGTTGGATTTTTCGGTTGTGACGTAAGCGTTGCGCCTGTCAGTGTATCTTTTACAATTCCTTCTTGAGAGGTTCCTTTTTGTGCTCCAACATTTGCGCCATTGAAGCTATCCAGCGACGTGAATTTATCAGCATCTGTCTTCTTCACGACCGCTACCATATGTGAATCATAGTAAATATTCGTGAATGCCACTTCCTTACTACGCTCTTCGGTTGGCGTGATTCCTGCAAGAACGAGGTCTACTTTCCCTGACTTCATCGCAGCAATCAAGAAGTTAAATTCCATCTCTCGAATCTCTACTTCTACCCCAAGCGCTTCACCAATGGCATTGGCGATATCAATATCGATTCCGACAACAGAGTCTTTACCGTCATTAATATAATGCCATTCAAACGGCGGATAGTCCGCTGTCGTTCCGATGACGATTTTTTGCTTTTTGTAAATACGGTCTAAAACCGCTGACCCTGTACTATTTTCTGTTGTTACTTGATTCGTGCACGAAGCTAAAAAGCCGACAAGCACGATGAGCATCGCTATAATTTTCTTCATTTGAAACCTCCTTGTAAAATAAAAACGCCCCTTATGCAAAAAGCATAAGAGACGATGTCTGTCGTGGTACCACTCTATTTTGACGGGGAATTGCTTCCCGATCCTTTTCCTTGTTAACGCAGATTTCTGCGAAGATGGCTACTCGATTTCCCCATCTTTTCTACAAAGTGCGCTTCCAGAATTTCTTATCCAATGAGCTTCCACTCTACCTCATCTCGCTTGCGACTCCAAAATTCTGTACTCTCTTTGTCAATGAATTTATGTTCTTAAGTTGTTTTGTATTTTAGACCCATTCTTTTCGATTGTCAACTGGTGAGAGTAAATTTGCATAAAAAAAGATAAACCCTACGGATTCATCTTTTCCATTTTGTCTTGAAGATACCAACCAACTGCCCATCCTACAACAAGAAGGTAATTTTCAATGGCTCCAACGAGATTCACTGAAGAAGCCTGAGCTAAATACGTTAACAGATGATTGGTTCCAATACCAATTCCTCCAACCATCAGTGCTGCCAATACCACTCGCAAATAAAACCAATCATACTTCACATTTACAGCAATCAAAATCATTAGGACGGCTAGATTCCAAAATCCGATTTCCCTTTGCCAACCGACTGCAACTCCGTATCCCGAGTGTGAACCCATCACCTCTGGAAAGAAAATTTGGAAAATCATTGCTCCTGTCATCGCAATGATTAATACGATAAACATCACTTTTAAAAATTTATTCATTCTTCTTCACCTCGCTGTTTGTTATTCTCATTCAAAACTCAAAACAAAAGAGCTCCCGGTTTCCCCTGGAGCTCCTAATTCTTATTTGCTTAAACCTTCGATAATTTTATCTAGGTTCCATTTCATCATGCTGTAGTAGCTGTCTCCATCTTTTCCTGCTTCTGCAATAGAGTCAGTGAAGATTGTTGAGAAGATTGGTAGACCAGTTTCTTGAGAAACAGTCTTCATTGGACGTTCATCCACACTACTTTCTACGAATAATGATGGAACTTTTGATTCACGTAATTGACGAACCAATTTTGTGATTTGTTCTGGAGTTCCTTCTTCTTCTGTGTTGATTTCCCAAATGTACGCTGATTTAATATCGTACGCTTTAGAGAAGTACTTGAAGCAGCCTTCACTTGTTACGATTAAACGTTTTTCTTCAGGAATTTTCGCGATACGTTGTTTAGCATCTTTATCTAACGCTTCAAGTTTTTCAACATAAGCTGCTAGATTCTTTTCGTATGTTTCTTTGTTCTTTGGATCTTTTGCGATTAATTGTTTCGCGATGTTCTTTGCATAAATAACTCCGTTTTCGATGTTCAACCATGCATGAGGGTCTTCTTTTCCAGCTTCGTTTTGGCCTTCTAAGTAAATCACTTCAACGCCATCACTCACTGCAAAGTAGTCTTTATTGGCTTCTTTCTTGGCATTATTCACCATCTTCGTGAACCAAGCATTCCCACCGTTTTCTAAGTTGATTCCATTATAGAAAATCAAGTCTGCTTTTTGAACTTTTTGAACATCTTCTGGTAATGGTTCATACTCGTGTGGGTCTTGTCCTACTGGAACAATACTATGTAAGTTCACTAAATCACCGGCGATATTTTTTGTCATATCATAAATAATAGAGTTGGTTGTCACCACATTGATTTTTTCAGTATCTGCCTTTGAACTATTATCTTTACTTGTATCTTTACTTGTAGCGCATCCTGCAATTCCTAATACAACAAGAGCCGCTACTAAAAGTTTCTTCATGCTATTCATGAGATTTCCTTCTTTCTCTTTGTTTTGGTGAAACGATAAAACTTACGACAAAAAGTGCTGCTGCTGTTAATACGATGGTTGATCCAATAGCGATGTTAAACGTATATCCAATATACAATCCTAACACTGATGACAATGAGCCAAACGTTGCGGCTAAAATCAGCATTGTTTTCAGACGATTTGAATATAAATACGCTGTTGCTGCAGGGGTGATTAATAGTGCCACAATCATAACTGTCCCTACACTTTGCATCGCGGTAATCGATACAAGCGCCAAGAGGAACATCAATAAGTAGTGGTAAAATTGTACGTTCATCCCTGAAGATTGAGCAAAGACTGGATCAAAACTCGTTACTTGTAATTCTTTAAAATACGCTAAAATAACGACGACTACAATCACGCTCACCACCAATGTAATGAGTAAATCAATATCTTGTACGGCTAAAATATTCCCGAATAAAATATGGAATAAGTCTGTTGAACTCTTCGCCACACTAATCAAAATAACTCCCAATGCCAAAAACGAACTAAAGGTAATCCCGATAGCAGTATCGCCTTTGATAGTACTATTTTGATTCACAAATGCAATAAGGAACGATGCTAATAACCCGAACACGAGGGCTCCAATAAAGAAGTTAATGCCTAAAATAAACGACAACGCTACACCCGGTAATACCGCGTGAGAGATAGCGTCCCCCATTAATGACATCCCTCTTAGAATGATGAAGCATCCTAAAATTCCGGCAACCGCACCAATCACGACTGCTGAAACAAGCGCATTTTGTAGGAAATGGAATTCCATTAACCCTTCAATGAAATTATGCATGTTGCTCACCTCCTTGTGGAATATAAACACTTCCGCCGTATACATCATCTAAGTACTTCTTAATGAATACGTCTTCTGTTTTTCCAGAGGCTACAATCGCGTGTTTGACAAGAATCACATGGTCAAAGTATTCTTTCACCTTCGATAAGTCATGGTTGACCATTAAAATAGTCTTCCCTTCCTCTTTCCATTTACGGAGAATTGTCATAATGACTTTCTCACTAAGCATATCAATCCCTACAAATGGTTCATCAAGGAAAATATATTGTGCTTCTTGAACCATGCAACGCGCTAATAGTACACGTTGGAATTGACCGCCAGAAAGAGCCCCGATTTGGCGAGATGCTAAATCAGTTAATCCAACTTCTTCAATGGCTGCATCGACCTTTTCCCAATCCTCTTTCGTCAAACGTTGCAATGGTTTCTTTTTAACAGTTCTTCCTAAAGCAACGCACTCACGAATGGTGATTGGAAATGTAAAGTCAATGTGGCTTTTTTGTTCGACATAGGCGATTTTCTGTAATACTTTTTTTGTGGGTTCTCCATCAATCAGAATTTCTCCTGATGATTGAATAAGTCCTAATATTGCTTTTAATAATGTTGATTTACCTGCACCATTGGGCCCAATAATCCCAGTAATGGTTGGTCCTTCAATGGTTGCATTACAATCTTTTAAAACATGTGGTTGCATCGCATACGATACTCCAACATTTTTAATCGTAATCAATGAATTCACCCTTTCAAATTATGTAGACTCTACAATTGTTAGGTTACCCTAAAAAACGTCATTAGTCAAGTACTTTTTTAGGTTTCCCAAAAATTTTCAGAAAAAATTTTGAAAGCTAGATATTAACATATTTGTTAATTAACATATATGTTAATTTTCACTCCTTTTGAAGACAAAAAAAGACGCCTTCCGTTACCCGCAAGACGCCTTGTCTATTTCTTTATTTTGTTAATAACGCTGCAGCTGCTTCATCACAAATAACAGTTACTTTGGGATGTTTTTGTAGGATACTTGCTGGAACTTCCTCTGTGATTGGTCCTTCCACTAATCCTTTAATCGCATGGATTTTCTTAGGTCCGAATGCAATTAACACGATTTCTTTAGCATCCATAATCGATTGTAATCCCATTGAATAAGCGTAGCGTGGCACATCTTCTTCTTTTTCGAAAAAGCGTTTGTTCGCTTCAATGGTTGATTCTGTTAAATGAACCTTATGTGTGCGTTGTGTGAACGGTGTACCTGGTTCGTTGAATCCGATATGCGCGTTACTTCCAATTCCTAATAATTGTAGGTCAACCGGATTTTCTTGAAGAATGCGTTCATAGCGAACAACTTCTGCATCGACATCTTCGGCCAATCCGTCTGGTAAATAGCTATGTTTAAATGGTTTTGCATCGAATAATTGCTCTTTCATGAAATAATGATAGCTATGTTCATCCGTTGGTGCCAATCCAACATATTCGTCTAAGTTCACTGAGATACGATCTGAGAAATCTAAATCGCTATTTCGTAGTAATTCATATAACCCAATTGGACTTGAGCCTGTCGCTAGTCCAAACACTTGCGCTCCTTCGCCGTGTGCGCGTTTAAAAATCTCAAAAGCGGCTAATGCCCCTTCTTCTTGAGTTTTTACAACAATAACTTCCATTAATAATACCTCCCTGTATCCCCTTTCAAAAAAGGGTTCTAAAAACATGAATAAATGCTCCAACTTTATTGTAACAAAAATTCAGAGGTCTTTAAATAGCTAAATTCATTTTAGTTCATAAAATCTTCGTCGTACATCACCCATTGTTCGTAATGCTTCGCCTCGAATGCCTGTGTTGGTCGTGCAGCCTCGATTACAAGTGGAGACGCATTTTCAACGCTCACTTCTTCTAGTGGAACCCACACAATTCCCTTCGAATCGTTCTTCTCTTTGCTCGTCACGAAGTCCTCTACCGTTTGAGCGTTCTTTTCTTCAATATCGATGGTAAACAACACGAACTCATGATGAACGCGCGCAATTTCTGGAATAGTCACAAATACATCGCGAATCGTATTTTGGTGAATGGCAGACACTTGAAATCCAGTCTCCTCTAACATTTCTCGTCGCAATGTTTCTACCAGACTCTCGCCTTCTTCCGGCGTTCCTCCCGGCAAATCAAATCTCCCGCGGTATGGTCCACGCGTCTTGCGTATGCAAAGGATGCGTCCCTCGCGAACACAAACACCGTACACGCCAAAATGGTTCATTTCTTTCATTGTCTTCCTCCACGAAAATAGAGGTGGCACGCCACCTCTATATCTTTTTTCTGAAGCCGTTAATGTGACTTCCTTTGTTGGGATTCTACTCCATGTTTTACGGCTAATCGAATGATCCAGTAGAACAAATATAGAGCAACTCCCATCAGTGCAAACGTCCCCAGAAACATTGGTAATACTGAGTCCATAAAGACCACCTCCAATGAAATTGAAAACTATTAACCGACTATTGTTACCTTCATTATAGCACTCCTAATTTGAAATTCAATAGATGGTTTGCTTGGAATAACAAAAAAGCCATCCCCACCAGTTGCCTGATAGGAATAGCCTTTGAATCTTTATTTCCAAAAATCATCGTAGATTGTAATTGGTAAGTGACGTTTATGTTCTGTCTTTCGATACCAATTTTCAATTGTCTCAGCTGCTTTTTCGTTGATGTCTTTTCCTTCGAGATAATCATCAATCTCTTCGTAAGTAACGCCTAGTGCTACTTCGTCTGGAAGTGATGGGCGGTCCTCTTCAAGGTCTGCCGTTGGAACTTTCAAGTATAGGTGTTCTGGAGCTCCTAGCACTTGTAACATCGCACGGCCTTGACGTTTATTGAGACGCCATAGCGGAGTGATATCTGCAGCCCCGTCCCCAAATTTCGTATAGAAACCTGTTACCGATTCTGCCGCATGGTCTGTCCCGATAACGGCACAACCCGTTTGCCCTGCGATGGCATATTGAGCAACCATGCGTTCACGCGCCTTGATATTTCCTTTGTTGAAGTCTGAAATTTCCATTCCTAAGGCTTCAATACTGCGTTCAGACGCATCTACTGCATCCTTCACGTTTACTCGAAGTACATCCGTCGCCTTCATAAAGGCAATCGCGTCCATGGCATCTTGTTCATCAGCTTGCACGCCATAAGGAAGGCGCACAGCATAGAAGCGATACACTTTTTGGTCTTGTTCTTCGTTTAATTCATCAATTGCCATTTGTGCTAATTTCCCAGCAAGCGTTGAGTCTTGTCCTCCGCTAATTCCAAGGACATAGCCATTCAAGAAGGGATGTTTCACAAGATACGCCTTTAGGAAATCGACGGTTTTACGAATCTCTTCTTCCGGATTGATGGTTGGTTTGACACGAAGCGTTTCGATAATTTTTTGTTGTAATGGTCTCATAACGTTCCCCTTACTTTGCGTTTTCTTTAGCCAACTGTTCTGATTTAATACGCACTTCTTCTCTGATTTCCGCAATACTTGCCAATTTTTGGTCGTATGTCTTTTGAGAGAGGTCGACTGGATATTGCTCTGGGTTCAAGATACGTTTGTATTCGTCCCATAGCGCTTCGATTTGCTCGTTTTTGTACGCTTTAATCTCTTGAAGTTTTGGCAATTCATACACGCGTTTTCCGTTTTCGAAAATCGGTTGTAAAATTGGACGCGCAGTAAAGTCTTTCACTGTTTTATTGATATAAGTGTAGACTGGGTGGAACATAAAGAGTTCGTCTAATTGATCTGGACGTTCATCCCATAGCGCAATGTAGTCCCCTTCAGATTTTCCGTCTGAATTACGTGTAATACGCCATACTTGTTTCTTACCAGGTGTAGATACTTTTTCCGCATTGTTCGAAATCTTCATCGTATCCACCATTAC
>JABZYV010000027.1:0-7425 GCA_015264955.1 Streptococcus sp.
TTTTGCTTCTTCTTCTCTTGTTAATTGTCTTTCTTCTAATTTTGCGATTTCATAAGTTTCTTCATTTGCATAAACACTACTAGTTAAAACACTCATACCAACTACATTACCTAAAACCAAAAACGTAAACAACATTGCTATTCTTTTTATTGACTTTTTGAACATTGTAAAAACCTCCTTGATTTTTATTTTATTTTTATGTATATATTAATTTTACTCCTCATTTTTTGTTTTTACTAGTCTTTTTTTTCATATTCAGTAGCGGTATAATTAATTTTTAGGGTACTAAATTAGGGGCTTACTCCGCCCCTATAAAGCAGAGCAAGCATTCGACGCTTGACCCGACCTCTAGCAATTAAAATCCTAAAAATTCAAAAAAATCCCATAACAACAACGACAAATGAAATAGGCTCTCTCAGCGATTTATCGCCAAGAGAGCCTTTGAATTTGACAGGTGAGAGACTACAGGCTCGATCCAGTCTCCACTGCCACACTCCTTGTCGCGTATTCTACTAAGAAAGACTTACGCAATTATAAGCACCTGAAAACGAGAGCCTAAAAAGCAAGTTTTTTCTTTTTATACCAAAGCTTTAGAGCTATTTTTAAAATTGTAGTTGATTGTATATAGTATCAAGATAAGAAGAAAAAATTTCCTATCGGAAATTTTTTTAATTTTAATTTACTTTTTGAACGTGAAATCATTCATCAAAAAAGAGAGACGTCTTAACGACGTCTCTCTTTTTTTTCTATATACCAATCGGCAATCACCCACCAACCAAAAGGAACAAGCCAATAGGTTGCTACTGTCATAAAAGAATCAAAAGTCAAATTGCCTAAAGTTAAACTATTAATAACAAACGTAATGATAATAAAACAATAAATCATAATTTTTTTTTTAAAACTCATTTTAAAACTCATTACGTCCATCCCATTTCACACCTTACGGCATTAACAACTAAACCAAAAGCAATTAAATATAAATTACCCTTAACACCAAAGTTAGCTAAAAGTTGAATAATTTTTGTGATGAGAGTAGCCGCACCTATTTTAATTTCTTCACTCGCAAAAATTTTAGCTAAAGCGGAAATGCTTAATAACCCTGATATTTCTTTACCTGTTTCATTTAAAGCACAACCAGCAAGCCAAATAAAGTCAATTTTAAAAGCTACACCATTATCTTTATTCTTACGCTGTTCAGCTATAAATTTTCTCGTTTCTTTGTTTGCTCGTTGAATATAGTTATTATATTTATAAACAGCATAATTATTCATTTTCATTTTTCCGTCTTCTTCATAAAATAACTCGCTTAAAACAGCAGCTGCTTTTTCAATTTCTTCTTGGTTCAATTCAATTTGATTATCGACTTCTGAAGCATAAATTGTTGTAGAAACCACTGCAGGGAATATTACACCAGCCAATGACAAAGAGACAAACAACATAGCAAAATATTTTTTGAAACGACTAAACATATATAAAACCTCCTTGATTTTTATTTTATTTTTATGTATATACTAATTTTACTTCTCTTTTTTTCTGATTAACAGTCTTTTTTTTCATATTCAGTAGCGGTATAATTAATTTTTAGGGTACTAAATTAGGGGCTTACTCCGCCCCTGTAACCCCGAGCAAGAGTGCGACGCCTGACTCGACATCTAGCGATTTAAATTCCAAAAATTCAAAAAAATCCTATAACAACAACGACAAATGAAATAGGCTCTCTCAGCGATTTATCGCCAAGAGAGCCTTTGAATTTGCCAGGTGAGAGACTACAGGCTCGAGCCGGTCTCCACTACCACACTCCTTGTCTCGTATTTAACTGAGAAGGATTTACGCAATAATAAGCACCTGAAAACGAGAAACTAAAAACCTTTGGATTTTATAGTAGTCATAGTAGGGAATAAGAATCGAAATGAAATAGAGCCCCACAGCGGATGTTCCGCCATGGGGCTCTTTGAATTCGATAGGTGAGAGACTACAGGCTCGAGCCGGTCTCCTACAATGACTACTATAAAGTTAATCCAAAGGATTTTTTATAGTTTCTCGTTTGAACCTTCAGTTCTTGTATTATTATTTGCGTAAACGTTCGATGTCACGCGCGATTTCAACTTCTTCGTTAGTTGGGATGTTTAATACAGTAACTTTCGCACCTTCAGAAGAAATGATTGCTTCTGAACGAGTATCGTTACGCTCAGGATCGATATCGCAACCGAACCAAGTTAAACCATTGATGATACGAGAACGAATTGATTTAGAGTTTTCACCGATACCAGCAGTGAAGACGATAGCGTCCACACCGTTCATAACAGCAACATATTGTCCAATGTATTTTTGAACGCGGTCAACGAAAATTTCTACTGCAACTTTAGCATCTTCGTTTGTTTCACTTGCAGCTTCAACGTCACGCATGTCGCTTGATACACCTGAAAGGCCTAATAGACCTGATTTTTTGTTTAAGATGTCAACCATTTCGTTAACGTCTGTAATGTTTAATTTGTTCATTAAGAATGCTACTAATGAAGCATCGATATCACCAGAACGAGTACCCATTGTAACCCCTGCTAATGGAGTGAATCCCATAGAAGTATCTACAGATTTACCACCATCAACCGCAGTGATTGAAGCACCGTTACCTAAGTGACAAGTGATGATTTTTAATTCTTCAACTGGTTTACCTAACATTTCAGCAGCACGGCGTGAAACGTAGCGGTGGCTTGTTCCGTGAGCTCCGTATTTACGAGCTTTGAAGTTTTTGTAGTATTCCATTGGAATGCTGTATAAGTAAGCTTTCTTAGGCATTGTTGTATGGAATGAAGTATCGAATACAGCAACACTTGTAATGTCTGGTAAGATGTGTTTGAATGCGCGCATTCCTACCGCTTCAGCTTTGTTGTGTAATGGTGCAAATTCTGCTAAGTCTTCAACTTGTTGGATAACAGTGTCATCAACTAAAGCTGAATCTTTGAATAATTCTCCCCCAGCAACGACACGGTGACCAACACCAGTGATTTCGTCGAATGAAGAAATAATATTTAGAGCTACTAATTGTTCTAATAATTTTTCTACCGCAACTTCGTGGTTTGGAATATCTTCTACCACTTCAAATTTTTGGTCGTCTCCATAGCTGATTGAGAAGATTGAATCACCTAATCCAATACGTTCTACTAAACCTTTAGCCACTACTTCTTCTTGTGGCATATTAAATAATTGGAACTTCAAGCTTGAACTTCCTGCATTAATCGCGATTGATTTTGACATGCACATTCTCCTTTAATTTCAAATTAAGCCCATTAGTGGGTCTAACAGATTCATTATAACATTTCTTGTACCCATTTTTCGAATGTTAGAGTGAATTTTCTGAATTTTTCTCTGTTCTTAAATTCTGGGATATCTCCAAGGAGCACTTGACTCACTTGTTTTGCGCCTTTTCCACGTTTTTGAACGATTAAAAGCGACTTACTAAATTGCACATCTTTGAAGAGATTGCGTGGAAATGCCAACATGGCTTGCACGTATGTTTCCTTTTGTAAATAAGAAAGCAACTTCTCTCCTTCAGGTGTATCAAAAAGGTTCGTTGGAACGATAAAGAATCCAACTCCTGCCTCTTTCAAGTAACGCACTTGTTGTTCGATGAGTAAGTGATGCGCGAATGAATGTCCTTCGTCGTTTTTCGTTTCAAAACGAGCGGCATTCGCATCTACTGGATAGTAACCAACTGGTAAATCACTCACCACGAAGTCTTGCGGATCCACGAGTGAATCTTGCAAGCCATCTTGTAAGGAAGTCTTCACATCCAACTGTTCTAACGCGAAAGCTTGTAAGGCTAAATGAACAAGCACTTCATCATTATCGATGGCTGTTGCACTCGCAGTTTTACCAGCAGATTGTAAGAATAATAGAATCGTGCTGAGCAAGTTCCCACTTCCTGCAGCAAAGTCCGCAATCTGCAACGGTTCGTCTTTCTTCGTCATTTGGTCGATCATATACGCTACAAGTAATCCGATGGCATCTGGCGTCATTTGATGGTTCATTTGTAACCCATCTTCTTTAGCGGCCTTTAAGAATGTGAATTGAATCATACGGCGAATCTCTTCGCTCGAATAGCTTGTTAAATCTAATTGTTGATACGCTTTGTTTAATTTTTCAGCGACTTCGTTACTTGGCAATCCTTCGACTTGTTGCGCAGTGTTGTTGTTGACAATATTTTGTAACGTCTCACCTAGCGCCTCTACATTCGAATAACCGATTTCTTTTTGAAGCACCTCTACAGCTTTTGCCAATTCTTCGAACGCTTTGATTTCTTTACCTGCTTCGATAAGAATCCCTCCTTCTATTTTTTAAGAGTCTTTGAGCTTTGAATATTATGAACTACGACAGCAGCACATACTTTTGTACAAAACTACGCAGAACGTTCAGATTCTATAATAGCAATACTAGCGATTGTACTCAATGTGAATTACTGACTCTGGAAATTCATTTCCTAGAGTCAGTTTGAAGCTTGAGAGGAAGGAAGACGAAAGGCTTCCTCCGATACAGCTAGTATAGCAATTATAGAGACATCTGAAAAGTTCGCAGTAGTTTTGAACTTGCTCAAATTTCCTAAAAAAAAGGATGTGACTGAATGTCACATCCTACTCAATATTATTCAGCAGCGATTACTGGATATACAGATACTTGTTTTTTGTCACGGCCTTTACGTTCGAAACGTACAATTCCGTCTACTTTAGCAAATAAAGTATCGTCTCCACCTCTACCTACGTTTTCACCTGGATGGATTTTTGTTCCACGTTGACGGTATAAAATTGAACCACCTGAAACGAATTGTCCGTCAGCACGTTTAGCACCTAGACGTTTCGCTTGTGAGTCACGTCCGTTTGATGTAGAACCGCCCCCTTTTTTATGGGCGAATAATTGTAAATTCACTTTTAACATAGTTGTGCACCTCCTTGATTGATTATGCAACAGTTACAGCTAGAAAGTCTTGATATTCCGATTGAATATCTTCTAACCCTAGTAATAGACTATTTAATAAAATTTGAGTTGTATGTTCTTGCTCTTGAGTCAAGTCTTCTACAACTTCCATATATAAGTAACCACCCTCAACCTCGTCGACTTCGACAATCGGTTGGTATCCTGCTAACTTCTCAATGCTGTTCACAGTTGTAATGGCTAAAGCCGATACCCCTGCGCAAACGATATCCGAACCATGTTCACTAAAGTTTGCATGACCAGTCATTTCAAAGGAAACGATACGTTGGTTCTTCTTGTGTACAGTCACTTGAATCATCGTGATTAAGCGTTGATTGCGTCAATAACAACTTTTGTATAAGGTTGACGGTGACCTTGTTTACGGTGTGAGTCTTTACGACGTTTGTATTTGAAAGTTACAACTTTCTTTTGACGGCCTTGTTTTTCAACAGTTCCTTCAACAGTTGCACCTGCTACGAATGGAGCACCAACTTTAACGTCATCTCCACCTACAAATACTACTTCTTCGAAAGTTACTTTGTCGCCAGCTTCTGCGTTTAATTTTTCAACGTAGATTGCTTGACCAACTTCAACTTTAACTTGTTTTCCACCAGTTTTTACGATTGCGTACATATTGCACCTCCTATATTTTAGACTAAGACTCGCCAGTTTAAAGTGCCGATTCCGGTCTTTTGTACTCTAATCCGAGCGGTTGTAGCTGTGGTGCTTCACAATTACAACACGACTATTTTAGCAAAAAAGAACGCCCCCGTCAACTCTAGTGAATAACGGGGACGTTCTTTTTTATCCTGATTTAAAGGAGTCGAATTCGCCCCCTTTAAAACTTTATATTATGAAAAAAATTCCGTACTGTTTTCTATTACTCTGTGCCCTCCACCAACTGAATTTGCAGAATCTCTTCCACTGCAATGCGTCGGTAGCCTTCTTCTGTCTTCAGCGAAATTTCACTCTCGTATAATTCACTCACTTCGCCAATGAGCGTTTGTCGCATCATCCGATACGGCACCGTAATACTGGCTTGTAGCTTCCCAACATACAGTTGCGACAGCAGCATCCATTTCTCTTCCTTCGTCAGCAGACTCGTCTGGTCGACGCGCTTACGTTCATCCTTCAAGGACGTCGTATGTTCAGATAGGAAAAATCCCATCCACTTCGCCATGCCGCGATCCTTGTGCTCTCTTGCCGAGCGATATGGCAAATACGCTCTTCCCATTATTTCAAACCGTCTAATCCTCCAGCGGAATGTCCTCCGACTAACTTGCTTCTAGCCACCACGCGCGAACCACCTTCCAGCGCGTTCCCTTTCAAAAGCGAGGTGAATCCGTATTGGTCGCGGACCGTATCGATCGCCGTCTGGAGCCTTTCTTCTTTCTCAACTGCTTCAATATCTTCGAATAGTGAAATGAGTCCAAAGCTTTCTTCGACAAATCCGGAATACCGCACCGCCACATTACGCACCGCACCGCCTTTGTATTTCTTACGAAAGAGTTCCAAAACTACTTCCGATAACACCGAAGTGCGATTCGTTGGGTCAATCTTGCGCTGCGCCTGTATCGACGACAAGCCCTCGTCCTTGGAGTAGCCTACGTGAATCGAAACAACCGTCGCCTTCTTCTTAATCCTGCGCATGCGAATCGCCACCTGCTCCGCCATCTCGCGAAGCACGATTTCAATATCCCGCTGGCGAACATAGTTGCGTGGAAGCACCTGCGAGTTCCCGAGTCCTCTTGATTTCGGACGATACGGCACATGCACATTGCTCTCATCGATGCCATTCGCGTGAAACCACAAATCGAGCCCCACGACACCAAGCGCTTGTTTTAATCGGTCAGGATTAGCATTAGCCAGTTCGCGAATCGAATAAATCCCGAGCGCATTCAGCCGTTTCTCCATCCGCGAGCCAATGCCCCAGAAGTCTGTCATCTCTGGAATTCCCCAGACCTTTTCTTCGACATCTTCATACGACCAGTTCGCTCTCATATGCGGAATCTTTTTCGCTTCATTATCGAGCGCTAATTTGGCCAAGAGCGGATTCGCATTCGACATTCCAACCGTCGAGTAAATCCCCGTCTCCTTCCAAATCGCCCGTTGAATATCCGCAGACACGCGGTCGAGCTTTTCCCGTCTAGACAAGGCATCATCCGGCACAAAATAATTCAGCGACGACGTTAAATCAACAAAGCCTTCATCAATCGAATACGGAAAAATATCCTCTGGCCCACCGAAGTTTTGAAACACGCGTTGAATTTGCATGTTCACCTTAATATACTCGTCCATCCGAGGTGGCACGATATGCGTTACCTTCGCCCAACTTTCTATAAACCGCACATACTGTGGCGTCACTTCGATTCCTTGACGACGCGCATTGGCATAACTAAACTTGCGTGTTTTGACATCAAAGGGTAATTCATACGCACGACCGACATTGGATTTCCCGAA
>JABZYV010000027.1:7435-25285 GCA_015264955.1 Streptococcus sp.
AACGTTGGAGAGGACGCTAGGATCAAGCCCGCCGAATTATCCGCACGACTCATCACACACAGCGACGTCTTCAATGGATGAAGCCCCCTCGCCACACATTCCACACTCGCGTAAAAGGACTTCATGTCCACAAAGGCAATGTCGCTTCTCGGTTCCTTCGAATAGTCAAAGCAGCCCATCTTTATCCCTCCAACGGCATAAAGTTTCCAACAATCATTCCTACCACTCGTGGTTCTTCCTCATACGGAGCAAATAAGTCCGCATAGTCTGTGTTAAACGATACTAAACGCAATCCGTCCCTTTCACGGTACACGCGCTTAATAAACGTCTGACCGTTCCATACTACCGCATAGACCGCCCCATCATAATCGAATCCTGTCTCACGAATGAGCGCCACCGATCCATTGTGGTAGCGTGGTTCCATCGAGTCCCCCGATACCCATGACGCAAAATCATGCGCCAACTCCTCATCGTAGTAAACCGTATCGTAGTCTCGGTCGTTGTAAATCGTCGCCCCAATCCCGGCCGACATCTTCTCGTACACATGATACGCGACTAGTTTCTTCTTCATCGGCACCACTTTTGGCGTTTGTTCCTCGGTTGCTAACGCCTTGACATAGCGCACCGCCTTCTCTTGGTTTGGCGGCGTGAGCGTATGGTATAATCGCACAATTTCTATTTCTGTAAAATATCCCTTTGGCACAGATAGAAGCTTCTCCAGTTGTTCTACCTTATCGGACGCTGGCACCTTCACTCCACGTTCCCATGCAGAATAAGCCTGCTTAGAGACACCGAGTGCATTGGCGAGCTCTTGTTGCGTCAATCCCTGCGCCACTCTTCTCTCTTTTAATTTCTCTGGTTGATACATCGTACACCTCCTACAAAATGTGTAAACCTATTTGGTTGACTTTAGTATAAAACAGTCCCGCACCACTTGCAAGCAGAACGAATAGTCAAAAAATCAAAATTAACTTATAAGTTAATTTCGGTTGGCGCTTAATCCCTTCGAATCCTAGCGGATTTGGCCATAAAAGCTGTAATAGGGCACCGGCTTGAGCCAAAGTCTCAAGCTCTACCAAGCTTCAAACTGACTCTACGGGAATTCCCTAGAGTCAGTAATTCACATTGATTGCCATCCCCCATTACTGCCATTATGGCATCCGCTGGATTCTTCGGTCTTATTTTTTTGAAGTGTAACATATATGCTACATTTTACTTTTTTTCATGCAAAAATGGCGCGAGAAAATTTTATACAAAGAACTCATTTCGACACTGCAGAAAAACAACAATTTTTGTATAAATGCACTCCTTGCAGTGTAGGAGATCCCTTTACAAATGGATCCTGCATTCGGATTTCTAATCGCTGTTCAAGCAATCTGCTGAATAACTTTTATATCATTCAATCACTAGAAATTCAGGCGATTATATTCTAAAAATTCAGTTTTCGGAATAGATCCAACAAACCCCGTCGAATTTATTTTTCAATTTTTTTGGACAAAAAAAGAAACGAAGCAACGACTGGCTGCTTCATTTCTTCTAACGTTTCATTACATTTCTAAGCTAACAAATGAATAAGGAACTAATTCCTCTAGACGTAATTCTAGAATTTCGCCTTTTCCATTCAATAAGAATACAAGAGTATCTGGTCCACAGAACTCAACCATCACTTGACGACAAATGTTACATGGTGGTAAGAATCCTTCTGTTTCCCCCGCAACGGCAATCGCTAAAATATCGCCTTTACGATAGCCTTGTGAAGCTCCGTAGAAAATTGCGCTACGTTCTGCACAGTTTGTCACTCCAAACGATACATTCTCAATATTCGCTCCCGTAATCACGCGGCCATCCTTATATAACACCGCAGCGCCTACAGGGAATTTTGAATACGGACAGTAAGCATTTTTTAAAACTTCTTTCGCTTGCTCCATCAGAGCCACTTTATCAATTGTTGTCATGGGTTGTACTCCTTTTTTGTGTTGTATTCCTATTATACAGATTTTATAGGGAGTTTCAACATTTCTCCCTGCCAACTTTTTTCTAAAATTCCGACTCCAGTCCTATGTGTACACTCCGCAACTGTGGTACACTAGGTTCATTGATGAAAGGAGCTTGGTGATGCTACAACTACAACATATTTCAAAAGTTTATCATACAGCTAATCAAGAGTTTCACGCGCTGAAAGATATCTCGATTCGCTTCCGTGAAAATGAGTTCGTCTCGATTCTCGGGCAATCAGGTTCAGGGAAAACCACCCTATTAAATATCATCGGTGGACTCGACCAATACACATCGGGTGATTTACTCATCCAAGGAAAATCAACAAAGCAATTTAAAGACCGCGATTGGGATAGCTACAGAAACCACACAATCGGATTTGTCTTCCAGTCGTATAATCTTATCGGCCACCAAACGGCACTCTCAAACGTCGAGATTGCGATGACGCTCTCTGGTGTTTCCAAAGCGGAACGCAAGAAACGTGCCATCGAAGCGCTCGAACGCGTTGGGTTGAAAGACCATTTATATAAGAAACCAAACCAAATGTCTGGGGGACAAATGCAACGGATTGCGATTGCGCGTGCCCTCGTGAATGATCCAAAAGTCGTTTTAGCCGACGAACCTACAGGAGCGCTCGATTCTGAGACTTCTATTCAAATCATGGATTTATTAAAAGACATCGCCAAGGAACGTCTGGTCATCATGGTGACACATAACCCAGAACTCGCAAAGACGTACTCCACTCGTATCGTACAAGTATTAGATGGAAACATCTTGAGCGACTCGAATCCATACGAACCAACCGAAGAAGCCAAACAAGGTGACATTCAGTTCACGAAGACGAAGATGAGCTTTATGACAGCTCTAGCCCTTTCGTTTAATAACTTATTGACAAAGAAAGGCCGTACCTTCCTGACTGCCTTTGCCGGTTCCATCGGAATTATCGGGATTGCCCTTATCTTGGCTCTCTCAAACGGTGTGAGCGACTACGTGAAGAAGGTGCAAGAAGACACCCTCGTCTCTCTTCCGCTGACGATTAGCGAGCAGAACCAGAGCAATCTGCTAGCGACCTCTCCGGATTTAAGCGATAAGCCTTATAAAGACAATAACGAGCTCGGTGTCAATACGGTGTTGACGAATTTATTGAAAAAACAAATCGGGAAAAACGACATCGCGTCCTTCAAGGCATACTTGGACGAACACGCATCCGAAGTCGAAAAACTGACAAAAGACATTCGTTACCAATACAACCTGCAACCGTATATTTACGCTAGTGATACATCAGGCGGTCCAAAGAGCATTCTTCCGTCGAACATAGCAAACGAAGTCGACACGACGAACCAAACGATTAAAGGTTACTTACAAAATATCGACTATTGGAGCCAACTATCAAGCGACGAGGAGATGCTGAATGCGCAATATGATGTGCTAGAAGGTCGCCTTCCAAAGGATAAATCTGAAATCGTCCTTATCGTCGATGAAGATAACCAAATCAGTGACTTGCTCCTTTATAGCTTACGCATCAAAGATCCTAGCGAATTAAACGATGCAAAGAAACTCGACGAACTCAAATCACAAACGTATCAATATAGTGATTTCATCGGGAAAACATTCAAAGCTGTTGTGAACACGAACCGTTTCGTGAAAGAAAACAACCAATGGATGAATAAAATTGACGACGAAGCGTATATGAAGACGCAAATCGAGAATGGCCTCGAGCTTACAATCGTCGGCGTTCTTCGTCAAAAAGAAGGCACAAGTTCTGGTGTGAACTCTCCTTCTGGCGGTGTGGCTTATACAAGCGCCCTTATCGATTACACTTCTGAGCAAATTCAAAATAGTGACATCGTGAAGGAGCAAGAAGCCAACCCAACCATCAATGTATTTACTGGAAAAGAATTTGCCAAAGATCCAAAACCATTCAATTCGGCTGATTTAACCGAAGAAGAAAAAATCCAGTTGGTCAAATTGACGCCTGAACAACAAGCACAATACATCCAACAATACAACGAAAACTCGGCTGCCACTTACGAGGAAAACCTCGCGAAATTGGGTGTCATCGACAAATCCAAACCAGCTGCCATCGAGTTCTACACCTCTTCGTTCCAACAAAAACAAGAGTTGAAGGACTTCATCAACGCCTATAACACGGCGAAAAAAGACGCCGGCGAAGACGACAAAGTGCTCGCCTACTCCGACGATATTCAAACCATCATGTCTTCGATTACGACAATGGTGGGCGTGATTACAACCGTACTCGTTGGTTTCGTAGCCATCTCGCTCATCGTATCATCGATTATGATTGCGATTATCACGTACATCTCGGTTCTCGAACGTACAAAAGAAATCGGAATCCTACGTGCAATGGGGGCTTCGAAGAAAGACATCCGTCGTATCTTCACCGCCGAAACAGCCATCGAAGGATTCATCTCCGGGGTGCTCGGCATCGCCATTACGCTCCTTGCGACAATTCCAATCAATGCCGTTGTTGCGAAAATGACCAACGTGGAAAACGTGGCGCAATTACCATGGGAAGCAGCGCTTATCCTCATCGGTATCTCGATTGTATTAACCATGTTAGCTGGTCTCATCCCTTCACGCATCGCCGCGAAGAAAGACCCAGTCGAATCGCTCCGCAGCGAATAACCATTCAAATTTGAAAAGGTGGATAAAGGTCCAGGCCTTTACCCACCTTTTTTATTGCCTCAATTAACATATATGTTAATTAACAAATATGTTAATTTCGCTTCCTTTCCTAAAAAGCAAAAGACAACTCTACTTTTCACAACAAATTAAGTTAGCTATGGGATGCACCGATTACTTTGCCTAAACTAAAAAAACAAAAATCCTCTGGACTCTATAGTGGGAACAGTAAAGAAGTGCAAGCAATGTGAATTACCGAGGGTTCGTGATTTATCACTTACCCTCGGTTTGAAGCTTGCTAGGAATTGAGACTTCGGCTCAATCCGGTGCCTTTACTGTCACCACTATGAAGATGTCCAGAGGACTTATTTTGTTTTTTTACAAGATTAGGCTAAGGAACCCATTGGATCCCATGGCGCTAACACAATTGGTTCGCTGTTGAAAGCGTCGAGTTGCTCTTTTGTAAGCAAGTCTTTTCTGATAACGATCTGGTACGTAAACTCATCCATCCACGCATCACTCATCATCCAGAACCCTTCAACCCCAGACTCTTCGCCCCAACTATTTTCCACTTTCCAGCGATTAGGTTTACCATCGACAAGGTTCACCCCTGTTAATACCATCGCGTGCGTCATTAAGCTATCGCCGTATTCAAGACGTTCACCTTTTGTGAGTGAATAGTCGATTCCAGTTAAACCTTTAAGGTCGAAGTTATTGAGCGCAAGACGACCATTGCCACGGTTTGAAGATTGACCGACATCGCAACCGAACCATACTGACTCGCCTTGTTCTAATTGGCGAATCGCTAATTCTTTGAACGTTGCCATGTCAAGGTTCAAGTAGCGTACTTGGTTTCCAACGACATTTCCAAGCATGTCAACAGTGTATGAACGGTTGAATGGTTTGTCCGTTGTTGGTGAGTTGATGATAGACACGTAATCGTCTAAGTTCAAGCCCACGAATTGTTCGAAGAAGCTTTGTGGCGTCAAATTCAAGTGACGGTGGAATTTCTTATCTTTATCGCGATATTCGAAGTCGAATGTTTCTGGCGGAGTTCCAAGAGTCACGCTAAGTAAGTCGTACACTTCTTGCATTAATTGTTTACGCGTTTCATTGATTTCCTCTTCGCTAGCTCCACGTGCCACTAAGTCACGAAGCACTTTTGCGTCTTGGCGAAGTTTTTTATTTAAGTATTTGTTCAAATCGCTTGAAGCCGAGCTTGAAAAACTTTCCGGCATCACACTCTTTGGCACAACCCCATATTTCTTGAACAGTGACACAATCATATCCCATTGCCCACCGTCTTGTTGAGGCGTTTGTAAGAGAAAAGCTACATTGCGGCTTGTCACAGGTTCGCCCGCTGTTTTTAAAATATTTTCATGGAAATAATTAGCCTTTTCGTATTTATCCCAGAAAAATGTATAACTTTGTGAGAGTTCAAATTCTTCGAGCTTGAAGTTATTAAAGAGTCTGTGGCGGAATGTATTCAGCGCCGCAAACATCCAGCAACGACCAGAAGCCTTTTGGTTGGCTACTTTCCCGTGTTCCAAATCAATCGAATACACCGGCTGATTTTCCACAACAGAAGCGACCGTCTCACTAGATCCTTTCAAGCCATTCTTCACCGCAGCATTTTGCGCCACGATACGCTCTGGCTTACTTTGAAAACTTTCTTTATATTGTTTCGTCAATTCCTTTGTTAACGTAAACATCACTTCATCTCCTTTAAGGTTGATACTCTAATGGTACTCCTCTTTCCCCCTATATGCAATATAATAAATCGGTTAAATTCAATAAAAAAGCCTACTACAAAATTTGTAGCAGACTTTTCGTCAACTATTGAATTGTTTGTGTTTGTGCTACTTCTTTATACCAGTATGCACTCTTCTTCGGATAGCGTTCTTGTGTATCGAAGTCTACATAGAATAATCCATAACGTTTTTCGTAACCATTTGACCATGAGAAAACGTCCATTAATGACCAGATGAAGTATCCTTTCACAACTGCACCATCTGCAATCGCATCTGAAATAACTTCCAAATGTTGCTTCACGTAATCAATACGACCATCATCGTAAACAGTGTTATCCACAAACTCGTCTTTATATCCAAGACCGTTTTCTGTGATATAGATTTTCTTGTAGTTTGGATAATCTTTCTTCACACGCATGATTTGGTCATACAAACCTTGAGGATAGATAATCCAGTCCCAGTCAGTACGAGGGACATAGTCAGGAGCAACTCTTCGACCAACACCTTTAATTTGGTACTTAGAGCTTCCTTTTTCACCTTTACCGTTATGGATAATCTCAGTTTCTCCATCAAAGGCTTCCATCCAGTCACTCATGTAGTAGTTAATTCCAAGGAAGTCGTTCAAGTCTTTTGCCGCTTCTAGTGCTGCAAAATCTTCATCTCGAAGGTCCAAGCTTCCTCCGTTAACAGATAAGATGTGGTTAACGCCATCCATCGTTTCTTTTGAATAGTGTCCAAGGTAAGTGGCATCCAAAATAAATTTGTTATGGATGATATCTTCTAACTCAGCTGCTCGAACATCGGCAGGGTTCTTAGGATCTAACGGATATTTAGTTGGTAACGCGTGAACGACACCAATTTCTCCTTTATATCCTTTATCTTTATATAATTTCACAGCTTTTGCATGAGCAACCATCATATTGTGGTGAGATTGGAAAACTTTTGCTAAATCGTATTGAATTCCTGGCGGGAATTTACCAACTAAGTATTGACCGTCACCAATTGGTCCAATTTCATTGAAAGTTGTCCAGTAATTTACTTCTGGGAATTCTTCGAAACAGAATGCAGCATAGTCCACAAAGTGCTCGATATTTTCACGATTTAAGAAGTCTCCATTTGAGTGAAGCGCTTCTGGTGTATCAAAGTGATGCAGTGTTACGAAAGGTTCTACATGACGTTTATGACATTCTGCAAAAAGTTTATGATAAAATTCTACCCCTTTTGGATTCACTTCTCCAAAACCTGTTGGGAAAATACGAGACCATGCAATCGAAATACGAATTCCATTCACACCAAATTCTTCTGCTAATTTTAAGTCTACTGGATATTTATGGTAGAAATCACTCGCTGGTTCAGCAGTATACCAATAGTTATCTGCTAAATACTGATCCCAAGCAACTGGACCTTTACCATCTGTATGAGTGGCCCCTTCAGCTTGATAGGCCGCAGTTGCACCACCAAAAATAAAATCTTTAGGTAATTTCTTTGTCATTATTTTCGCCTTCCATTCTCATTATTGAAAGAAGGCGGCATTAACTTTACATTAATCCCGCTTCTCTCTTTAATTCTATATTACTCTTCAAATTGAGCTTGTACAAAGTCTAAAGCGCCTTTGCCATCTCTTGTTAATTGAATATATTGTACACCTTCAGTGCTTGCTAATTTGATTCCTAATTTATCTGTCTCAGCTTTCATATCTTCATAGTTAGAAGCTACTTGAGGAGCAAGAATTACTAAATCAAATTCTGGTAACATTTCACGGTGAGCACCGTAACCACCAGCAGCTGCTTTAACTGGAACATTATATTCTGCTGCAGCTTTATTTAAAGCATTAGCTAATAATCCACTAGTACCTCCGCCTGCACAAAGTACAAGGACGTTAGTTTCTTTTGTGATGTTGTTTGCTTCAGGTTGAGCTTCAACTCCAGCTTTTTCTAAAATAGCATCTGCTTTAGCTGTATTAAAATTAGAAGCAACTTTATCTTTTAACGAATCATTTGCTTTACCTGAACGTTCTTCTTCAAGAATTTGTTCATCATAAACTTTAATAAATGGATAGTAGATAATCACGTCTACTACAATTAATAATGCAGCTAGGATAAAGGCAAGTACTTGCATGTTTGTACCAAGAACTAACCCTAATGGCGCAGGTGTTACCCATGATAAGTTTACAGTAAATGAGTTCATTCCTAATACATCAATGAAGAATTTGAATAACCAAACGTTTACGATTGGAGTTAGGATAAACGGAATGAAGAAAATTGGGTTTAATACAATTGGAGCCCCGAACAAGATTGGTTCATTCACACCAAAGAATGTTGGAACTACAGAAGCACGTCCGATTGCTTTATTACGTTTAGATTTACATAACCACATAAACATGAATGGAACGATTAATGTTGCTCCTGTACCACCCATTGTTACGATAAACATTTGAGTACCAGGTGTTAAAACTTTATCGGCATGCATTCCTTGTTGGAAAAGACTCAAGTTTGTTTCAACGTTGGCATAAGTGATCGCTGCAATCACAGGTTCAACAATTGATGGCCCGTGAATCCCTACAAACCAGAAGAACGCATAAGCTCCAAAGATAAGAGTGATACCTAAATAACCATCTGCAGCAGTGAATAATGGCGCAAATAATTTAGAAATTGATTCTGCTGTATTCGTACCCATAAAGTGACGAGATAATAAATCAATAGCGTAAAGAGTTACGATTGACAATGTAAATGGAATTACGTCTTTAAATACTTGAGAAATATTCGGTGGAACTTCTTCAGGCATACGAATTGTAACGTTATTTTTCACACAAACCTTGTAAATATTCACAGTAATAAATGCTGTTAAGAAGGCAGTTAAAAGTCCTTTTGTTCCTAAGAATTCTGTAGAAAAACCATCTTTAATAGGGTTTGATGCTAAAAGTAACAATCCACAGACAGAAGCTAGGAATGTTGACATGTAGTTAATTTGATTCGTAGCTTCCATAGTTCTGTTCACTGAATCTGTTAAAGATTTCGCAGTTGTCCCAGCTAAAAGTACAGCTAAGATACCCATTGAATAGCTATTTGGTTTCAATAAGAAATTTTGAATATCCTCTGGCCATACAAAGCCCCATGCATTTGGAACAAATGCGATTAGGACAAAGATACTTGAAAACAGAATGACTGGCATTCCTGCAATAAATCCGTCACGGATAGCTCTTAAATAAATGTTTCGAGAAATCTTCTCAAAAAACGGTTTTTTCTTTTCAATAAATTCTATCAGCTTATTCATCTAATTAAGCCCCTCTCTTATATAATTCAATTAAATGATGCATTAAATCTTTAAGTAAAAGTGTAGTCATCAAGTGGTCTTGCCCATGCATTAATGTCACACTGTAAGATAAATCTTCCCCAGCAGCTTCTTTAGTAAGTAAGCTTGTTTGAGCCTTATGTGCTAAAGCAATACAAGTCCCTGCTTCTTCGACTAAAGTATCCGCTTTGGCAAAATCCCCTTCTTCAGCAGCTTTAAGAGCAGCCAACAATTTAGAACGAGCATCCCCTGCATAAGCTACAATTTCAAAACCTAATAAAGTTACTTCTTCTCTATTCATCATAGTTTCCTCCTTCTATCAAATTTTTACTTACGATGAATTTTAATTTCTGTTAGTAATTCGCTACTCTTTTGAACTTTACAATGATGAACTACTAACTTTTATCTCACTGCTCTTATTGAACTTTTGTTTTCCATGATGTTGCTGTTTTTTGTAACACTTTGTTTAGTTCGTCAATGTTCTTGAAGCCTTCTGTACGTAGCCAATGTCTTACAGCTTCATCGCCGTTTTCTACGAAGTCTTTTACTGAACCTGCCCAAGTTGCACGGCCACAAAGAACTCCGTTGAATTTTGCTCCAGATTCATGTGCGAACACTAATGTTTCTTGGAATAATTGAGCAGATACTCCTGCACTTAAGTAAATATATGGAAGATTTGTTGCTTCGTCTTGTGCTTTGAAATGAGCAGCCGCTTCTTCTTTTGTATAAACAACTTCCCCTTCTGCGAAACCTTCAACATATTTCATATTTACTGGAACTTCTACTTTTAATACATCAATGTTGAAACGTGGGTTAGAGAATACTTTCATCGCTTCATTTACTTTTCTTGGTTTAGCTTTTGCATACTCTACTGAATTCGCATCCGCATTTTTTTCGTCATACGCTAAAATTTCTAAGAAGAAAGGAATATCTTCCGCTACACATTCTGAACCAACACGTTCAATGTATGCTTGTTTTTGTTGGTTTAAAGCATCATCACTATCTACATCGTAGTATAGTAAGAATTTAACAGCATCTGCACCTTGTTCTTTAATACGTTTTGCTGACCATACATCTAAGCAGTCTGGAAGTCTCTTAGTACTTGAAGTATCATAACCTGTTTTTTCATAGGCTAATAATAAACCTGCATTCTTATCAATCACTTTCGTTGCTGGAAGACCGTATTCTGGATCTAATAACATAGAAGAGGCAAATTTTGTTAATTCTTCTGCAACTAGTACTTTCAATCTTTCTAACTGTTCTACTGTTGGTTCACCTTCTTGATATTGAGCCATCAAGCGTTTTAATGCGCCACGTTGGTCAAATGCTAATGCAGAGATGATTCCATTTTCGTCAGATAATTTTTCTAATGATTTTAATTTTTGTTCTGTTAATACCATGCTTATACCTCTTTCACTGTAATTTGTTTAAATAAGTCTTCGTAATGATCCATATTTACATGTCCAGTAACTTTTTCTTGTGCATTCAACATACCAAGTACCATCGCATGTTTGAGTAAGTCTTCATCACTCTTTTGAGCACGTAATGCCGAAGCAATTCCTGCAACTGTTGAATCACCAGAACCAACAGCATTTTGAATTTGAATCACTGGAATATCTACCTTGTAGAATTTATCGTTATGCTTAGCAAATGCTCCATCTTTCCCTAGTGAAACAACAATCCATTCAACCCCTTCAAATAATGGGTGACTAATGATGTTCTTCAGTTCGTTAGGGCTTTCAATTTTCTCTTTATTTAATAACTGCGCCAATTCTTCCAAGTTTGGTTTAATGGCTGCAGGTTTAAAGTTTGATTTTAATACTGCCTCAAGTGATTTTCCGGAACAATCTAGAACTACTTTCTTATCATGCTCTCTAGCAATCTTTATTAATTGAGTGTAATAATCTACAGGCATTCCCATTGGTAAACTACCAGAGATTGAAACGATATCTGTTTTCCCAATCAATTCTTTGAAGTGGTTTAAAAACCCTTCACTTTCACTTTCAGAAATTCTTGGACCACCTTCTAAAATTTCAGTCTGTTGATTGTCATGCAAGATTGCGATACAAATTCTCGTATCACCAGCAATATCATAAAAAGAAGGAATCACAGGTTCTGGTAAGTGTTGAACTAAATAGAGTCCGTTTGTTCCACCTACCAGACCCGTTGCTGTTACTTCTTCTCCAATTTCGGATAAAACTCTTGTTACGTTTAAACCTTTCCCACCAGCTGTCTTTGATACATCTGAAATTCTGTTTACTGTATCCAATTTAAACTCTCCGAGAGGGTAAGAGACGTCAATGGCAGGATTCATTGTTACTGTTAAAATCATATATAAACTCCTCAGAGATTAGTCGTGATATTCTCCACGATCCCATTTTTCAAGAAATTCTGTGAAGAAGTTTGAATCTGCTTGATGTGCATTGTGAGATTCAACATGTTGAATCTTAGCAATTAATTTCTTGTTTTCTTCAATTGGTTTGTATTCAGCGTGAATAAACGCTTCAATAATGTCGCACATTAATAATTCACCAGTGATTTTACCACCGAAACCAATCACATTAGCGTTTAATTGTTCTTTAGCGTAAAGTGCTGTTGTCATATCTCTTACTAGAGCAGAACGGATTCCTGGAACTTTATTAACAGCGTTGTTAATTCCAACTCCTGTACCACAAATACATACACCTAAATCTGCTTCACCACTTGCCACAGCTTCCCCTACTTTTTTACCAAAAATTGGATAGTGAGTACGAACATGGTCATATGTTCCAAAGTCAATCACTTCATATCCTTTATTTTTTAAAAAGTCAGCAACTGCCATTTTTTCATTTGTCACAATGTGATCGCAACCAATTGCAATTTTCATAATTCTTTCTCCTTCCACTAACACATTTTATTTAACATATCGACACGGATTTGGTGACGTCCACCGTCATATTTTCCATTTGCAAAACCTTTAGCGATATTTTTAGCTAATTCATCACCGACGATTTCTGCACCAATTGTGATCATGCGTGAATTGTTATGTCCGCGAGTCATGTAGGCTGAACGTTCATCTGAGACTTCCGCAGCAACCATTCCTTTAATCTTAGTAGCAACCATAAATGGTCCAGCTCCGTATGCATCGATTACAATTCCTAAATTCCCATCTTTTTTATTCACTTCTGACGCTACTGCTAATGTGATATCTACGAAATCTTTTGTTTCATCAGACACATCGATAACATCAAAGTTTTCTTCGGTTAAAAACTGTTTTACAACTTCTTTTAATCGAAGTCCTTCTTTATTTGCTCCTAGTACAATTGACATATCCGAGACCTCCTAAAAATGTTTGTTTGTTCGTTTCTTTGTTCTTTACAAACAGAATATACTACAAACAAAAAACGAATGCAACAATTTTGTTTGAAATAAACAAAAAAGAACCGATATTCATCGATTCCTTTTTTCTAATATTAATAAATTTGCGTTTTCCCTTTAACCTCTTGCAATTCTTCAAGAGATAGTTCATTTGTAATGAGTCCTGACAACTCATGAAGATCGCAAATAGATGTAAAATCTTCTTTTCCTATTTTACTAGAATCCGCAAGAAGATAGATTTGATTCGAACATTTCATGGCAATCTTTTGTGTCTGTGCTTCACTATAATCAGAGGTTAAGACTTTCCCGTTTTTGATTCCATTACAACTGAAGAACATTTTACTAAAATGAAATTGATGAAGGATTTGATTTGTCATCTCTCCAACAAATGCCTTCGTTCGTTCTCGCATCTCTCCACCAATCAAAATCACTTTAAATGTATCACTTTTCTTTCTAGAAAGAATGTTGAAGATTGGTAGACAGTTTGTAACAACTTGAAGCCTTTGATTATTCATTGCCAGCGCCAACATTTCAATGGATGTGCCTGGTCCCAAAAATATACTGTCGCCCTCATCAATGAGTCTCACTGCTTTTTCGGCCATATCTTGTTTTTCTAATAGATTTTTATGATGTTTTTCTTCATGTGTCAATTCATTATAGATTAAAGGAGTATGACTCTTCGCTCCTCCATGTACTCGAATCAGTTCACCAGAATTTTCTAAGGAAGCTAGATCCCTTCTAATCGTCATATCAGATACATTCAGTCTTTCAATTAATTCATTTACTGAAACAGTACCCTTCTGATTAACAATTTCTACAATTTTTGACAATCTTTCGCTTTTTTTCAAGTGATCCCCTCCCTACTTATGTTTATTATAAACTTTTTAAACGTTTATTTCAAACTAATTGCAAACATTTTGTTTATTTTATTTTTAAAAAGCATATACTAATCCGCTATTTCCTTCCCAAGCATTAGCGACAACACGGCAACTACCCATTTAATTAAAACCAAATAAACTCGCTAAACCTACTCCAATAATGAAGCACACACCCCTGCCACTCCCTTCCTAAGCATTGCCGATAACATCGCAGCAGTTTATCAAAAAAGGAAAATAAAACAGAATATCTGGTTGCTCCAATCGTAGAGGGTGATGGATAAACAAAAAGAGCATCAGTTGATTGAAAGAATAGTGGGAAATTGTATTGAAACGAATAAGAGGGAGTTAGGAATTGATTCCTTACTCCCTCTTTGAGGCTTCAAAGGTGAGTGACTACAGGCACGAGCCGGTACCCCACTATGACTCTTTCAATCATCAAACTGATGCTCGAAGGTTTATCCATCCCATCGAAAGATGGATGAATCTGTCAGATATTCTGTTTTATTTTACCGGAGTTAAAGCAATGAACTGCTCAATGTTGTCGGCAACTTGCGCCAATGCTTTCTTCCAAAATGCGCTGTCCGTCACATCCACGCCCAACACCTTCGCAGTATCTTCCGCAGAAGTCACCGTTGTTGCACGCAATAACTCTTGATATTTCTCAACGAATCCTTCAGGTTGCTCTTGATAGATCGCATATAACCCTTTAGAGAACAATCCTCCGAATGCGTATGGGAAGTTGTAGAAGCTTAAGCCGCTGCTGTAGTAGTGCGGTTTGCAAGCCCACATATATGGATGCATTGCATCTGGATCTAATCCGTCGCCGTATGCTTCTTTTTGCGCATCCAACATTAATTGTTCTAAATCTTTCGAGAACATGAAGCTCTTTTCACGGTTTTCAAATACTGCTGATTCGAATAAGTAACGTGAGTAGATGTCCACGATGATTTGTGTTGTATCTTGTAATTGTGATTCGAGTAAGGCTACTTTTTCAGCATCGCTTGCTTCGCTAATCACTGTGTTCATCACGATATTTTCGTTGAAAGTTGACGCCGTTTCAGCAACAGGCATTGAGTACTCTTGGTTTAATACACGGTGGTTTTCGATATGTAAACCGTGGTACGCATGTCCTAATTCGTGCGCAATTGTTACAACGTCGCTTAATGAACCAGAGAAGTTTGTTAAGATACGTGATTGTTTGATGAATGGTAGGTTGCTACAGAACGCGCCCCCCACTTTTCCTTTACGTGGTAAGAAGTCGATGTAGTTGTTTTCGTAAGCTTCTTTTGTCATTTGCGCTAAATCTTCTGAGAAGCCTTTGAAGTTTTCTAATAAGAATTCTTTCGACTCTTCGATTGTGAAACGACGTGAGCTTTCTCCGATTGGTGCAAATAAGTCGTAGAATGGTAATCCATTTTCATGACCTAAGAGGGAAGCTTTATGTTTCAAGTAAGCGCGGAATTGTGGTAAATATTCGCGAATCGCTTCAAGAAGTGCATCTAATGTTTGACGAGACATACGAGATGCTTCTAATGTTTGCGCAAGTGGTGATTCGAAACCACGTAAGCTTGTTTCTGTAAGTACTTGTTGTTTAATATTGTTTAAGGCAAATGCGATTGGTTCTTTAATCGTATCGTACATCTTCAATTCTGTTTCGTACGCTTCTTTACGAACCGCTGCATCCGCATCATACGCCATATTACGAATTTCGCTAAGCGTTACTTTTTCGCCTTTAAATTCGCCTTCAACGCCTGAAGTCATCGCTTCGAAGAGTTGTTCCCAACCGTCTCCACCGCTGATAGAGAATTTCGCAATCACATCTTCTAATTCATCGGATAATAGATGTTTGTATTGTTGTTTTGCTTCTGCAAAGTAGAATTCGTAGTCTTTTAGATTTTCGTCGGCTGTGATATCTGTTTCCACGCTTCCGATAAATTTGTAGACTTTTGTATACGCACTGTTTAACGCAGCATACGCATTACCGAATAAAGTACGGTATTTATTCGCTGTTTCGTCTGTTGTGTTGGCAGTTAATGTTAAATTAATGTAGTTTCCAAGACGGCTGCTTAATACGCTGAACTCTTCTAAGGCCGCAATTGCTGCTTTGATAGATTCTAAGTTATCTTCGAGCGTTAAACCGTTGAATACCTCTCTAAAGTTTGAAAAACGTTCAAAGTCACGTTGAAACTCTTCACTTTCAAATGAAGGGTAAATTTCTTTTAATGACCATTCTGTTGACATTTCGTATCCCCCTTATATTGACTATATGTCCTATTCTACCGAATTTCTTTATAAATAGATAGTTTGAATTACTATTTTCGGACACCGAAAAAATAAATTAATAAGACAATTAAAACCCCTGAAAAGAAATTAGTATCATTCATACCTGCAAATCCGATTACCTTCAAAACAAAAAGCAATATTAGTGCTACCGGTAAAAAGCTTCTCTTTATAAACTCCCAATTTGTTATTTTCTTAAAAAACTGCTTAACCTTTGAATTTTTCCCCATTTCTATTACCTCTTCTTTACATGATTTATTTTCTTCTTCACTTTCATTCGGATCACTAAAGATATAATCATTATCTTCATCAAAAATATTTTCATTATATAATTTTACTGCCTTACTGTATGATTCAGCTACAAAATTATACTCTTTAGTTTTTGGTTTTCCAAAAAAATCAAAGAAAATATTTTCATTCATCTCCCAATTATGTTTTAAAACGCATCGAATAAAAATACGAATCACTTCTTGTTCTCCAAAAGTTAACGATTTTCTGATATCAAAGTATTTACGATTTAAATGTTCGCAAAAATTAATCATTTCATTAGTTAACCAATGATATGTATTAGGTTTAGGATTCTCTACTAAATCATATCTTAACGCTGTCCTTAAAAGCATTACTTGTTCCATTGATATACTTGCTGAACCAGCAGCGTTGAACAGAGTTTTTCTCCACTCAGACTCTAAATCTAAAGAGCGACGATACGCTGTTTTCAAAGCCAAGTATGCAACTATAGTTCCAATTAGCCCCGCACCTGCTCCAATCAGTGCACTAATCAATTCCGGATTCTCTTTTATATAAGACAATATTAAATCCATCATTTTACTCCTTTTATCCAGTTTACTAAGATGATATCATGTTTTAGCAATAAAGAATATCCTATTTTCAAGAATTCATTTAATTAACTTTCATCCTAGTTATCAAACGTGTATACTTAAGAGGCAAACATTTTTCAAAAAAGGAGTTCTTATGAAAAAGACTTGGAAAGAATTGTTCCCGGACGCTCTTCTTGGAGAAAACGGTCAAGACGCCCTTCCTGTAACGTTGAACGGCGAAGTGATTTATCTCCTAGAATCCAGCTTAACTGAGCGCGAACAATTCCTCATCGAAACCTTAAATACACAACCGACAAAAACTTCAATCCCGACGCATCCTTGGCTTGCGTACTTGGAAGGAAAAGGCGCACTGCCCACTCCAACTGCGTATATCCAATGCGTACACTTGGCGGTATTTCCTAAGCAAGAAGGTGTCTTCCACGAAAAAGACTGGATGGAGTTCGTCGAGAACTTAACCGTTGGCGCCCTTGCCATCTTCAAAAACTTCCGCCATCACTACACGCTAGTCGTGAACCCGGAAGTCGCAACATCACTAGCAAGCACGCTCTTTGAAGTGCAATCTGCCATCGAGGACGACTTTGCCGTAGAATTACAACTCTTTATCGGAAACCGCTGGGCAACATCAAGCCGTGTGCCGCTCCTCTATCAAGCAGAAAAAGCGCTCTTCGTAGAATACTTAATGCATTCCCACAAGCGCTCAAGTCTGGAGTTTGCGCCGGTCGTATTATGGGCGATTGCCAACGCTCTACTCGACATAGCACCGATTGCCGACGAGTTAATTCTCTTATTAAGCGAAGACGACGTGAAAGAGTTGAT
>JABZYV010000028.1:0-24741 GCA_015264955.1 Streptococcus sp.
GCGTAATATAGGACTGTTAGGACACGACAAACATCTTCTACAGACTCGATGGTATACGAATCAATTTGGTGAATAGCTTTTTCAAAGAAGTACTCTGCCTTATCGTAATCGGCTTGATTCATATAAATAAGGCCAATTCCGGTGTAGGCTAAAAAGATATACTTATTATCTACGTCTGAATGATCCGCCAATAATTGATTAAAATAGAAGAAACTGTCCGCATCATCTTTGTTCATTAATGTATGCGTGAAGCCCTTTAAATATAGATATCGCCACTCTTGTTGCGTTGTTAAGTGTGCAACATTAATACTCTTAATCAGCTCTTCTGCTTCTTCATATTCCATACTCACGATATTGAATTCTATTTTATCAAGTTTCTTATTTAACACTGAGTCTTTAATCGCTACAGATGGAAATAACTCCCCTACGTCCATTTGCAACTTTTTGCAAAGCAAGGTCAATATTTTCATTGAAGGAATTTGACCGTGATTTTCGAATCGACTCAATGTAGCTTGTGTACAAATACCCTCACTCAATTCAATTTGAGATAAACCTAATTCTTTTCTTCGATTCACAAAAATTTGAATATCCATAATATCTCCTTTCTTTTATTTAATATATGTCCCCTATATCAAATTTATTATACCTTTATTTATCGATATATCCAAAGGAAAAACTTCAATTTGGTAGAGTTTTATAGGAATTTTTCTTTTTTTCTGAATGAAAATGGCGATTATATATTTTTTTATATAACCGTCATTTATTTTAATGAAAGTTATTTTCATTACATTTATTTTCGCTAAAATGATTGATATAATAATCATTCTAAGCATTATCCTTTAAATGTCGATTTTGAAAGCACAAAAAAAGCTTATGACCGAAACGGTCATAAGCTTTCATTTTTCTATTCTGCGATTTCAACTACGAGGTAACGATGTGGTTCTTTACCTTCTGAGTGAGTTGAGATGCGTTTGTTTTTACTTAACGCAGCGTGAATTTGTTTTCTTTCATACGCTGGAAGTGGTTCTAAGTAAACAGGTTGTTTTGTTTTTAATACTTTACGAGCTGTTCTTTCCGCAATTTGTTGTAATGTTTCACTACGGCGTTGACGGTAATCACCAACATCCACTTGAACTGAAATACGTCCTTTAACGAAACGGTGTACAGATACTTGTGCAAGTACTTGTAAAGCATTCAAGATTTTACCATGTTTTCCGATTAAAAGACCTTGTTTGTCTGTGTCGAATACGAAAGTCATGCGATCACGACGTGCTTCAACTGTTACTGTTGCTTCAGCGCCGTATGTTTTAGCGATGCCTTCTAAGTATTCTTTTGTCACACGAGCAGCTTCTTCTAATTGGTCTACAGTTTCTTCGTAGTCAGCTTCTCTCGCTTCTTCTTCGAAATCATCTTCATCGAAGTCTTCTTCAGGAACTTCTACTGTTTCTACAGTTACTTCTTCTGCTGTTTCAACAACAGGTTCCACAACTTCTTCTACTACTTCTTCGCTAACCATTGTAGCAACTGGTGTTAATTCCACTTCAGCATTTTTTTGACCGAAGCCAAACAATCCTTTTTTACCTTCAGAAATGATTTCCACAAACACTTGGTCTTGCGGTAATCCTAACTGACGTAATCCTTTTTGGATTGCTTTTTCTACTGAAACGTCACTTACTTTAATTGTATTTGTCATCGTAAACTCTCCTACTCTATAAAAATCATTGTTATTATCTCATGATTGAGACATTTCAACAAGAGCTCTATAAGAATTATTTTCCGTGTCTTCTTTTCGCTTTTTCGAGCGCTCTTGCACGGCGTTTTTTCTCTGCGGCAATCGCTTTTTGCTCTTCTTGGAATTTAAATGGATTATTTAATAGTAATGTTTGGCCTACCATAAATACGTTTCCGACTACCCAGTAGAGTGATAACGCACTTGATAACCCAAGAGACATAAATAGGATCATTGCTGGCATGACGTACATCATAACTTTACCAGCGCCACCAGTATCTTGCATTTTCATTGATAACCATGTTGTGATGAATGTAGTTACCGCAGCTAAGACTGGTAAGATGAAGTATGGGTCTGGTTGGTCTAATTGGAACCATAAGAAATGACCTGTTTTCAATACATCTGTACGGCTAATTGCTTGATACAATGCCATCATGACTGGCAATTGAATTAATGTTGGTAAACATCCAGCGTATTGGTTAATCCCTTCACGCTCGTATAAAGCGTTCATTTCAGCTTGAAGCATTTCTTGCGTTGCACGGTCACGTGCTGAATACTTCTCACGTAAAGCTTTAATTTCTGGTTGAAGAATCGCTTGTTTACGCGTGCTTTGGTATTGGAAGTGCATTAAAGGAATCATAATTAAACGAGTAATAATCGTAAAGACGATAATCCCTAAACCGTAACTTCCACCTAATAGGTTTGATAACCAGATGATAAATTGAGATAAATTATAGAGAACAATTCGATCCCAAAATCCTGTACTAGACTCCGTAATTGGAGAAGTTCCACAGGCCGCTAAAAATAAAGTTAAAACTGCTAATGATAAAATCAATTGGCTTTTTTTCTTCACTGAAAAGTCCCACCTTTTAGAATATTTAATTTTCAACGATTCCTATTTATAGTAGGAATCTTAATTTTTAGGTATTAATGTAGCTAATTTTAAAACATGCATCATACTGCTTTTCATTTCTTGATAAGACATTTGTACGATGGGTTGACGAGCAATGACGATAAAATCTACATCTTGCGCCAATTGGTCGTCCAGTTCCATTAAAATATGACGGATTCTTCTCTTTAGACGATTACGCGTAACCGCATTTCCAAGTTTTTTACTGACAGAGATTCCCACACGAAAATGGGATTGGTCTTCCTTATTATATTGATAAATAACGAATTGACGGTTCGCTGTCGATTTTCCTTTATGAAATACCTTTTGAAATTCGCGGTCTTTCTTTACTCGAAATGATTTCTTCATCTACTTGAATCTCTCCAGTCACTCAAATGGTTTTTAAAAAAAAAGACCACTGAGACGTTCAGTGATCTAAGCTGCTAAAACTTTTCTACCTTTACGGCGTCTGCTTGCTAATACTCTACGGCCATTTTTTGTGCTCATACGTTTACGGAATCCGTGAACTTTTTGACGTTTGCGTTTGCTTGGTTGATATGTTCTTTTCATTCGTGTGCACCTCCTACTGTAAATGAAATATCTAGTCTCCCTAGACAGTCTAGTACATTATAAATATAAAATGTTTAATTGTCAATATAAACTATCTAATCACTAAATTACTGAAGTATCATAACATAATCAGCCTAAAAATTTCTACAAATAACTGTCTATTTTGTTCTATTTTTTTAGTTATTCACATCGATGGTGGATAGTTTTTTTGCATAAAAGACGATTTACACATACTTATAAACAATTTATCCACAAAATAACAATCTGTTTACAAAAATTATACACAATGGTGGATAACTCTATTAAATTCCTTTTATATCAACTTTCTTCATTGTTTATAACTGCTATTTTTATGTGCATATCTCTGTGAATATCCACTTTTTTCTTCGACTTATCCACCGTTTTGTGGATAAAGTTATCAAAAATAATCTTTTTTTGTGATTTTATCAATCCTATTGTGGAAAACTTTTTTGAAAGATGGTACACTGTTAAATGGATTAGAATCTTGAAAACGATAGAAGGAGGTGCATTTATGAATTCCATCCAAGAATTTTGGAAACTATTATTAGAACACTTTGAAAAAACAAATTCCGAATTTACCTTTAATCACTGGATTAAACCAGCTGAACCGATTCGAATTGAACAAAATATTCTCTATATTAAAGTGCCTTCTAAGACATTTGCGAGATATTGGCAAGATAACCTCATTAGAGACATTATGGAAATTGGATATGATTACTTTAGACAATCTTTTGAACCACGTTTTATCGATTCAGAAGATGAAGGTCCAGTAAATACTCCATTCCATCAAGGAGTCGAAGAAATTCAACCAAATATTCCTGAAACTCCAACAATGGTTGCCATCGAGGAAGACTCGCATTTGAATCCTAAATATACATTTGAAACTTTCATTATTGGGAAAGGAAATCAAATGGCCACGGCTGCCGCGCATTACGTTGCGGATAATCCTGGTAATACCTACAACCCTCTTTTCTTCTATGGAGGTGTAGGACTTGGAAAAACTCATTTAATGCAAGCGATTGGGAATAAATATAAGAAGAGCCATCCAAACGCACGTGTCAAATACGTGACGAGTGAAGAGTTTATGAATGAAATGATTGCTTCGATTGGATCAAAGACACCGCAAGAATTCCGCAATCGTTACCGTAATGTGGATATCTTACTGGTCGATGATATTCAATTCTTAGCGAAAAAAGAAGCGACTCAAGAAGAGTTCTTCCATACATTTAATGCGCTTTTCAATAACCAAAAACAAATCGTATTAACGAGTGACCGTCAACCAACGGAAATTAAAGAATTACAAGAACGTCTCGTATCTCGTTTCGTATCTGGTTTATCCGTAGATATTACGCCACCAGACTTAGAAACGCGTATTGCGATCCTGCAAAATAAAGCTACTTCTCTTGGTTTTAATATTCCAATTGAAGTGTTGAGTTATGTCGCAGGTCATATTCAATCAAACGTCCGTGAATTAGAAGGAGCTCTTATGCGTCTTCAAGCGTACTCAGTTATGGTTGGACAAGATATTTCGACAGACCTTGCTGCAGAAGCGTTGCAATCGTTCCTTCCTGGAGGAGACGAGAAGCTTCTTACAGTTCATGATATCCAAAGCGCCGTTGCGAAATACTATAATATTACGGTAGAAGATATTAAAGGAAAGAAAAGAACGAAGACGATGGTTCAACCGCGTCAAATCGCGATGTATCTTTCTCGTGAATTAACACGTGTTTCTCTTCAAAAGATTGGTGCTGATTTTGGTCGTGACCACTCAACGGTTATTCACGCCTATGAAAAAATTAGCCAAGAAGCTAAAGATGATCCAGAAACGATTCGCGTGATTAATGAAATCAAGCATTCGCTCGGTTATTAAGCTGTGGATAAGTACCATAAAACGGTGGAGTTTTCCACAATGGTTATCCACAATTAAAAATGGTCTCTGTTATAAGGAAAATGGACTTTTCCACAATATGCACAGGCCCTACTACTATTACTATTTTATTAATAAATAAATTAAATATAAAAGCACACCCTAAAGGAGGCAGTTATGAAATTTTCAGTAAACAGACAAGGGTTCTTAAAAAATCTTGTAGATGTGCAACGTGCAATTCCATCAAAAACAACCATTCCAATTTTGACAGGGATTAAATTAGTTGCAAGTGAAGAAGGATTAACATTAACAGGTAGTGATTCAGAAGTTTCTATCGAAGTATTCTTACCAATCGAAGACGAAGAATTACAATTAACAGTCCAAGAACCAGGTAGCATCGTTCTTCCTGCTCGTTTCTTTGGAGAAATCGTTAAAAAATTACCTTTAAATGTATTCACACTTGAAACAAATGATCAATTACAAGCAACGATTACAGCAGGTAATGCATCATTTACATTAAATGGATTATCAGCAGTAGATTATCCACAATTACCAGAAATCGAAAAAAATCATGTCATTACAATTCCTGTTCCATTATTTAGACAAGTGATTGTACAAACAGCCGTTGCCGTTTCAACTGCAGAATCTCGTCCAATCTTAACAGGGATTCATATGGTGATTAAAGACAACCAATTAAAAGCAGTCGCAACTGACTCTCACCGTTTAAGCCAACGTATCATTCCACTACAAATGCCAGCTGGAAGTGATGCATTGACTTTTGAAATGACATTACCTGGTAAAACATTATTAGAATTATCTCGTATCATTGACGGATTAGAAACAATCGATTTCGCGATTACAGATAATCAAATCTTGTTCCAAACAGAAACATTATCCTTCTACTCTCGTTTATTAGAAGGAATGTATCCTGATACAGACCGTTTAATTAACGACGGAGCGAACACTTCGATTACAGTGGTTGCTAGCGAATTAGTAGCAGCTGTAGAACGTGCTTCATTAATGTCACATACGGATAAAAACAATATCGCGACATTAACACTTTCTCCGGAACGTATTCTATTAACAGGGAAATCTCCTGAAGTGGGTACAGTTGAAGAAGAAATCGCTGTGGAACACTTCGAAGGAGCTCCACTTGAAATTTCATTCAACCCTGACTACTTAAAAGAAGCGTTGAAATTATTCGGTTCTTCAGAAGCAGTCATCAATTTCTTAGAAGCAAACCGTCCATTTACATTGAAACTAAAAGAAGACCACTCTGGTATTCCACATAGCTTCATTCAATTAGTGACACCTGTTCGTACATTCAACGGGTAATCGTAAGTTATCAAACTTTCACTCGAGTTTTCATTTTGAAGGCTCGAGTTTTTTTTATTTTCAATTGTATTTTTGCTTTTTCCCGAAATTCACTTATAAGTGAATTTTGGGCAGCACGATTTTGGGGTAATTTTTGGTCCAAAACTTTCAATTTTTGAAAAAATCCTAGTAAATTTTGTTTTTCGTTTTTTTAGGCTTTTTTGTTATTTTTGACCCAAAATTGAAATAACCCCCTAAATTTTGCAATTTCTTTGCGAAAAGCGTGTAAAAATTGTATAATATTGTAGAGTTATTCTACTTAAAAATATGTGAGCATGCATGAGTTTAATGGAGTTCTCACCAATATCCATTAGAAAAGAGGAAGTTCATGACAACTATCGTATCGATCTCTGATGAGTACATTACATTAGGGCAATTTTTAAAACATATTGACGTCATTACAACGGGCGGACAAGCAAAATGGTACCTGCAAGAATATACAGTTTTTGTAGATGGAGAGTTAGAAAATCGACGTGGTAGAAAATTATATCCGAATACACGTGTCGAAATACCTGATGAAGGTATTTTTATTGTGAAAAAAATGAAATCGGATGAAAATGATTTGAACACACATGACGCATGAAGCTGACTAATTTACAATTACAAAACTTTCGTAATTATGAATCTGTCCAATTAGAGTTTACAGACGGTGTGCATGTTTTTATTGGTGAAAATGCACAAGGGAAAACCAACCTGATGGAGTCGATTTACGCCTTGGCGATGACAAAGAGCCATCGCACGACAAACGACAAAGAACTGATTGGATGGAATAAAGAGTTTGCGACGATTAAAGGGACCGTTGAAAAAACAGCGACAAAGACGAATTTAGAATTGCAATTTTCTAAAAAAGGAAAAATCGCGAAAGTGAATTATTTGGAGCAAAAACGACTCAGTTCCTACCTTGGAAATTTGAATGTCATCCTCTTTGCCCCAGAGAACCTCACACTTGTCAAAGGGTCTCCGCAAAACAGACGTAAATTCGTGGATATGGAACTTGGACAAATGAGTTCCCTCTACCTCTATGATTTAGTGGAATATAATCGCGTCTTAAAACAACGGAATACGTATTTGAAGCAGCTAGCCATTAAGAAAAAGCAGCCGGACGAATACTTAGAGGTTTTAAGCGAGATGTTAAGCGAGTTAGCTAGTAAAATCGTCTTTCATCGTCTCGATTTTATGAAGCAATTGGAGGCTTTAGCCATTCCGATTCATGACCAGTTATCGCTTGGTCGTGAGAAATTCTCGGTTTCGTATCAAGCAACGATTCCCTTGGAGGATGGTTTAACCCCTTCGCAAATGAAAGAAATTTATATCGATCAATTCAAGAAAAATCAAACTCGTGAGGCGGATCAAGCCACAACGCTGATTGGACCGCACCGTGACGATTTGATTTTTTATTTGAACGAGATTCCGGTTCAAACGTACGGTTCGCAAGGACAGCAACGTTCGACCGTTCTCAGTTTGAAGCTTGCGGAAATCGAATTGATGAAATTATCGACAGGTGAGTATCCTCTTCTATTATTAGATGACGTACTTTCTGAACTCGATGATGATAGACAAACTCATCTGATTAAGGCCATTGAAAATAAGGTGCAAACCTTTATTACGACAACGAGCCTGGATGGGATTAAGCAACAATTTATTAATGAACCAGTCGTAATACCGATTGAAAAAGGAACTATTTTAAAAACGGAGAGTGAGAATTAGCATATGACAGAAGAAAACAAAGCTGAATTAGCTGCGCAATATGATGCCAGTCAGATTCAAGTATTAGAAGGACTCGAAGCTGTTCGTAAACGTCCTGGGATGTATATTGGTTCAACAAGTAGTGCCGGGTTGCACCACCTTGTTTGGGAAATCGTGGATAACTCAATCGACGAAGCGTTGGCTGGGTTTGCGACACATATCGAAATCGACATCACTAAAGAAAACCATATTCGCGTAACCGATGATGGTCGTGGGATTCCGGTCGATATTCAAGAAAAAACAGGTCGTCCTGCCGTAGAAACTGTATTTACAGTGCTTCACGCCGGTGGTAAATTCGGCGGCGGAGGCTATAAAGTTTCTGGGGGTCTTCACGGGGTTGGAGCTTCTGTTGTAAATGCTCTTTCAACAGACTTAACCGTTCAAGTATTTAAAGAAGGCAATATTTATGAGCAATCTTATAAACGTGGTGCCGTTTTAGATGACTTAAAAATCATTGGGAAAACAGATAAACATGGTACGAGCGTATACTTTGTACCAGACCCAGAAATCTTCCAAGAAACAACAGAGTTCGATTTTGATAAATTAGCAAACCGTGTGCGTGAATTAGCGTTCTTGAATAAAGGATTAAAATTAACGATTACGGATTTCCGCGAAGAAGAGCCAGTGAGAAAATCATTCTGCTACGAAGGCGGGATTAAGAGCTATGTGGAACACCTGAATAAATCAAAACAAGTGTTATTCGAAGAGCCAATTTATGTAGAAGGAGAACAAGATGGCATTCAAGTAGAAGTAGCCATGCAATACACTTCTGGATACCATACAAACCTTCTCAGCTTCACGAATAATATCCACACTTATGAAGGTGGGACTCACGAATCAGGGATGAAGACGGCCTTAACACGTGTGATTAACGATTACGCGCGTCGTCAAAAATTGATGAAAGAAAACGAAGAAAAACTTAGCGGTGAAGATGTCCGTGAAGGGTTAACAGCCGTTGTTTCTATCAAACACCCTGATCCACAGTTCGAAGGACAAACAAAAACGAAATTAGGAAACTCTGAAGCTCGTACGATTACAGACCGTCTGTTTTCAACACACTTCGATAAATTCTTAATGGAAAACCCTCAAGTCGCACGTAAGATTGTTGAAAAAGGGATTTTAGCTTCGAAAGCACGTCTTGCTGCAAAACGTGCCCGTGAAGTGACTCGTAAGAAATCTGGTTTAGAAATTTCAAACTTACCAGGGAAATTAGCAGACTGCTCAAGTAATGACCCAACGATTACTGAATTATTCATCGTCGAAGGGGACTCTGCGGGTGGTTCAGCAAAACAAGGACGTTCACGTCATTTCCAAGCGATTTTACCAATCCGCGGAAAAATCTTGAACGTTGAAAAAGCAACACTCGATAAAATTTTAGCCAACGAAGAAATTCGTTCGCTCTTTACAGCGATGGGAACTGGTTTTGGTGGAGATTTTGATTTATCGAAAGCTCGTTACCAAAAATTAGTCATCATGACCGATGCCGATGTCGATGGAAGTCATATCCGTACATTGCTCATTACTCTTTTCTATCGTTATATGCGCCCTGCAGTGGAAGCTGGATATATTTATATCGCGCAACCACCTCTTTACAAGTTGAAACAAGGTAAAAACGAATACTACATTCAAAATGATAAAGAGCTTGAAGCAAAACTAAAAGAATTACCAGCACATCCAAAACCACAATTGTCACGATACAAAGGTCTTGGGGAAATGGATGCGGAACAATTATGGGAAACAACCATGAACCCTGAAAACCGTTCAATGTTACAAGTATCTGTGGAAGATGCTGCAGAAGCGGATCAAATTTTAGATATCTTGATGGGTGACCGTGTAGAACCACGTCGTGAATTCATCGAAAGCAATGCGAAATATGTCAATATGGAAGATTTAGATATCTAATTTAGTAAACGAATTTGAAGAGAAGAATAGAAAAGGAGACGAATTATGTCTGAAGAAGTGAAACACTTTGAAGAAACTTTTGAATCAACTGATTTAGTGCAAACGATGCGTAAATCATTTCTTGAGTATTCGATGAGTGTTATTGTATCGCGTGCCCTACCAGATGTTCGCGATGGATTAAAACCAGTACACCGTCGTATTTTATATGGAATGAGTGAACTTGGAGTGACACCGGACAAACCGCATAAAAAATCTGCGCGTATTGTCGGGGACGTAATGGGTAAATATCACCCACACGGTGACTCTGCAATTTACGATGCCATGGTTCGTATGGCACAAGATTTCTCATTCCGTTACCCATTAATCGATGGTCACGGTAACTTTGGTTCTGTCGATGGAGACGGCGCCGCTGCGATGCGTTATACAGAGGCTCGTATGAGTAAAATTGCTCTTGAAATGCTTCGCGATATTAACAAAGATACGATTAATTTCCGTGATAACTACGATTCAACAGAACGTGAACCGGAAGTATTACCAGCACGTATTCCAAACTTATTAGTCAACGGTGCAACAGGGATTGCCGTAGGGATGGCAACAAACATTCCACCACATAACTTGGCGGAAGTCATCTCTGCTCTTCACTTATTAATGAAGAACCCTGATGTCACAACTACTGAATTGATGGAAGCTCTCCCTGGACCTGACTTCCCAACTGGAGGACTTGTCTTAGGTAAATCTGGAATTCGTCGTGCGTACGAAACAGGACGCGGATCGATTACGGTTCGTGGACGCGTACAAATCGAAGAATTGAAAAACGGAAAAGAACGCATCATCATCACTGAATTACCATATATGGTAAATAAAGCGCGTTTAGTAGAACGTATTGCACAATTACACCACGAGAAGAAAATCGAAGGAATTACTTACTTAAACGATGAATCTGACCGTGTGGGTATGCGTGTCGTGATCGAAGTGCGTCGTGATGTTTCAGCATCCGTTGTATTAAATAATTTATACAAATTAACACCATTACAATCAAACTTCGGCTTCAACATGCTTGCGATTGTAAATCAAGAGCCAAAAGTATTGAGCTTAAAAGAAATTTTACGCCACTACTTAGATCACCAAGAAGAAGTCGTTCGTCGTCGTAGCTTATTCGATAAGAAGAAAGCGGAAGACCGCGCTCATATTTTAGAAGGGTTGCAAATCGCTTTAGACCATATCGATGCGATTGTGGCCATCTTAAGAAGTTCCGCAAGTGGAGATATCGCCAAAGACCGCTTCATGAATGAATACGGCTTAAGCGATAAACAAGCACAAGCGATTCTTGATATGCGTATGGTTCGTTTAACAGGATTAGAACGCGAGAAAATCGATGCAGAATACAACGAATTACAAGCTACAATTCAATACTTAGAAAAAGTATTAGCGAGCGAAGAACTTCGTTACGAAATCATCGAACAAGAACTTCTTGAAATTCAACAACGTTTCGACAATCCTCGTCGTACAGAATTATTAGTCGGAGAAGCATTAAGCCTTGAAGATGAAGATTTAATCGAACAAGAAGATGTCGTAATTACATTAACGAAGAATGGATATATCAAACGTCTTGCTAACACTGAATTCAAGGCACAACGCCGTGGAGGACGTGGGGTTCAAGGAATGAGCGTTCATGATGATGACTACGTGGAAAACATGATTTCATGTTCAACACACGATTCACTCCTCTTCTTTACGAATACAGGGAAAGTTTACCAAGCAAAAGGGTACGAAATTCCTGAATATAGTCGTACTGCAAAAGGATTACCAGTTATCAACTTATTAAACATTGATTCAGCTGAGAAAATTCAAGCGATTATCAGTGTTCCTGAATCAGATGAATCAGAACGTTACTTGTTCTTCACAACATTACGTGGAACGGTTAAACGTGTTCGTCTGTCAGAATTCAAGAATATCCGTACAAATGGTTTACGTGCCATCCAATTACGCGAAGATGATGAATTAATCCGTGTAGTAGTGACAAGCGGAAATGATGGCATCATCCTTGGAACTTATCACGGTAACGCTGTAAGCTTCCATGAAGATAAAGTTCGTGCGATGGGTCGTACCGCTTCAGGTGTTCGTGGGGTTTCTCTACGTGAAGGCGACTATGTCATCGGAATGGATATTTTAACGCCAGACCGTGAAGTATTAGTAGTCAGCGAAAAAGGTTACGGAAAACGTACAGCTGCGAGCGAATACGCATTGAAAGGCCGTGGCGTGAAAGGGGTTCGTACACTTCGTATTACCGAGAAAAATGGACCACTTGTCTGCCTACGTACTGTAACTGGAGACGAAGACTTACTCATCATGACGAATAAAGGGGTTATCATCCGATTCCATGCAGAAGACGTGTCTCAAACAGGCCGTGGCGCACTTGGAGTTCGTATGATGCGTCTCGATCAAGATGCGATTGTAAGTTCATTAGCGATTGTGGACCGCGAAGACGAAACAGAAGAAGCTTCTGAAGCGACTGAATCTACGACTGAATCAGTAGCAACAGAAACACCAACTGCATCACTTTCAGATGAAGCTATCAAAGGCAATATGAAAGACTTTGCGCAACAATTAGTCGACGAAGAAAACGAATAGTTAGTAAACAAAAAGCCATTAGAATGTGAAGTGCACCCCAAAAGTTAGATTTTGTGTCTAACTTTTGGGGTACACTTCAATTCACCAGTATACTTTTCCGCAACTAAATCCACTCCTAAATCAACTTTGGGTATTCCAAATTCCTCTGGAACATCCGCTAACAACCATACATTCTTAAATTCATTTTGATATGTAGGCTCATTTTGAAAATATGCACGTGCTAGATATTCAAAATATGTTCCTCTATCTCGCTGTGTTTCAGCAAGTTCATTAATCTGATGTACTAAATTATCAAAAGTCATTTTATTTCTCAGTTTTAAAAGATAAACTACTATTTAATTGGTAACAGACCAAAAGTTTACAATACTGTTTTTGTTACTATTATACCATACTTAGATACTTCATATTATTGCTATTTATAATCAGTAAAATAGCAACTATAAGAATAGTTGCTACAGGATTTTATGAAGGAGTTTAATTTATAGTTGGATTACTTTTAATAGCTTAGAATGAATTATTTTCCCATTAAAATACGATAATTTTTTTTCGATTTCAGAGATAAAAGCTATTCTAGCAGGAACAGATTTTTCCTTAGAATTATTTACATCGAAATCTTGCTCGCAAGGAATAAAGTTTAATTCATCCGATAAATAATTGAAAACAACTTTTGGAATTTTTAAACTACATAGATAATACTTAGTTTCATCATTTCGAAAAATTCTTAGGTAGAAGTTGTTCCACTTATCTTGCACTAGAAACAATCTGCATTCTCCATAATACATTACAAGATGGTCAGATTCTTCCATTTTTCTTAACTGTAATGATCTTCGAGGTAAGTATTTTCTAGTACCATTTTCATTTGTCAATTCGTACTTTTCATCATCACCTTCATCAACAACATCATCATTAGGATTTTGATGTTGAGGTAGATTTACCACAATTATTCTATCTTCTAAAATACGTTCTAATATTTGTTCAGCTCTATCAGGAGCGATTTGATCATAGAATGCTCTTAATTCTCTTCTAGCAGCAGGTTTAAGTAAGTACTCACAATTTTCTGTATGAACAGAGTGGGGGTAAGCAGCAAGGTAAATTCCATTACTATTCTCTTTTATAGATAATCGAACTTGTTTACACCCAGGACATAGTAGTTGACCTCTGTATCTGTCTCTTGTTGCTTGTTTGTTTCTATAGAATTCCTCTTCTAGTACGTGAAGTTCAAGTATTTCATTGTTGCTTATACAGTACTGATATTTATTTGTTTCAGGCATAATTATTCCTTTTTAATTATATAAATGAAAGGTAAAGATGTTTGTATCTTATTATACCATAATAGTACAAAATACTTTAATACATAAGGTATCCATAGTTGTTACTAAAGGGTAGGTGGTAGCATAAGCTAGTGAACAAAGAAATTATTTGTTGTAAGTGTATTAAGTGTAAAAATTTTAAGATGTTAATGTTATAATAAACTGGAGGAATTTTTATGGAAGAAAATTTAAACCCTAATATTGACTCACATATAAAATTCAAATTGTTACCACCAGCTACTATTATTAAAAATTTTGTTGATGGAGAGCCCGATTGTAATTATGAGAACTATTTACTAGAGCTACTTAATAAGTCATCTCATTTTAAAGATAAAGGGCAATCTCCTTTCTCTAAAACGTTAAATGAAAATAATGGTCAATGTGATGCAATATAGAAAAATTATGAAATAGACTTTAAATTATTATCATCTAGCACTAGATTACAAGCTAGTCATTTGTTTTCTCCGGGCATTAGCAATTATGGCGATGGTATAATTGGTATTCGTGAAAGTAAAAAGAAATTCGGTGAAGTAAAAGCTACTCAGATTCATGTTGCATTCCGAACAAGAGATATATCAGAACTCACTCGATTAGGGGAAAACTTTTTAAATATTAGAAAGTATGGTATTGAAAGAGAAATCATAAAAGTGTTGAAAATGCTTGAAAAACAGAAAAACCTTTTATTATTTTTTCTATTCTTGACGACACCCTCTGTTTAATTGAGAAAGTAGATTGTATGTTACTGCCTACATTTATTAAATTAAAGAATTACCATCTATAAGGAGGACGAGTTATTGATCAATCCAGATTTTTACAAAAGACTAGCAAAGATATTCTGTGGAGATGAGACAGAGCTGTTTACTTATAAATCAGGGCCTCAGCTAGTTTCTTTTTTCAATACCCATTTCCATACTCAAGATAGTTATGGTCAGGGTTTTCCTACAAGATGGATATATATGAATGACAAGCTGTTGGACTTTTCATCTAGAGGCATTATCAATTCATTTTTCAACCTTATACTCAGCAAACAATATCTTTTAACAGAGCGTCAGATAAGTGAAGTGGACGCTATAGAGCATCAGCAGAAAATAATAAATGAATTAGATAAAATTTGTTCTGTTTATTTTTTAAAACTTTCAAGAAAAGGAAATGAATTTTATTTAGTAGAAATTGATTTAGATTTAGTTGAGATTGGAAAGGGTGGCTTTGCTGATATTTATTTCCAAAAATCTACAGGATTAGTGGTAAAAAAACTGAATGAGGAATCTGTGAGACGACAATCGTTGAGAAGCAGGTTAAAAAGAGAGTATGAAATAACTAAGTCTTGTTCGGATATTGAGAGTATTATTCGAGTATTTGATTTCGATAGTAGTAATTGTTCATACACAATGGAAAAAGCCGATGATACATTGAGAAATTATATTGAAGCAAGTGAGCTGACAGAGGATTCTAAGCTCAATATATTGCGTCAAATACTTTATACTATATCTCTTGTCCACCAAAGAGATGTTCTGCATAGAGACTTAAGTCCAACCAATATTTTCTTCGTGAATGGGATAATTAAGATTGCTGATTTTGGATTAGGAAAAAACCTAAATACTCTGACTTCTCATCAAACAATGGATACAACTTCTTTCGGTCAACTCTTTTATTGCGCACCAGAGCAGCTATCGCTTTTAAAAGATGCAGATAAACGAAGTGATGTGTATTCACTGGGACGTATTATTAATTTTGTTATGACTAAAAATCCTAATATTTTTTCACATTCTCTTCGTTCTGTTAGTGAAAAAGCTACGAATTTAGAACCTGATTATAGGTATCAAGACGCTACTGAAATGCTGAATGCATTAAATACCTGGCTGAGCATTAGAAGTGGTGAAACTTTTAAGAAAACTATACAAGAAAAAATTGATCACGGTATTTTTGACGATGACATAGAAAACTATATTTACGAAATGACAGCAAGAGAGTTATGTCAAGCATGTATAAAAAAAAGTAATGTTTTTATTGAAAGCTTAATGATCTTTATGAAGTTAGATGATACACATGCGATTTATATCATTCAGACGATTCATTCTAACTATGAGCAATATTTGAAACGATTTGAAGATGCAGATTCTTTTGCTACCCTTTCTTATAGAGTTCTAAAGGAACAATTTTCATTCAATGTTAAAGAAGTGGCTGCTCAGATTTTACACTATGTAGCTTATGAAGTTGGTCGCTTTTCTGCTCAGCGTAAGATAGATAACTTGATTGAAAATGGGATTGAACCAATGATTGAATCCATATTAGAAAGATAGATTAGGAGGAGATGTAATGACAAACGATGAATATTTTAATGAAATTGAGACATATTTCATTAAATTAAGAGAATATCGTGAGGAATCAAAGTCAATATCTGCTGCTATTATTGGTGAAAATCTTACTGAAGATGATTTATTTTTTATTTCTGCACTTAACAGACGAGTTCAATTTATTGATGGAATAATGAACTTATTAAGAACGAGAAATCTGACTTGTACAGGAATTATAGTACGAACACAACTTGATAACCTTATGAGAGTCTTTGCAGCTTTTATATCAGAGGACAGAAGATCATTTATTAAAGAGACATTAAGTGGTACACCTATTAGGAATATGAAAGATAATCAAAATGAAAAGATGACTGATGCCAATCTTAAGAAAAGGATGTCGAAGTATTATCCTGAGATTGAAGAAATTTACAATAAATCATCTGGTTATGTTCATTTGTCTGAAGTCGCATTTCATGAAGCCTTTTGGACCGAACGTTTTGAAAAAGGAGACAAAATTAAAATTTCAGTTGGATTACCCCCAAGAGAAAAACTAAATCCTATTTTAATTGAGTGTGCTGAAGTATTCTGTCACTTTACAGAGATTGAATATGATTTTTACCAAAAAATCATTGATTCAAAAAAAGTTTTTGATAATAAACAAAAAGAGATTTAAAAATCGATATGAACTATGTTGAAATTGAAATATCAATCTTGATAAAAATAGAAGATTTAATAATAAGATAAAATGAATTATGAAGATAGAGAATATTGCTTCAAAAATCACATTAATCTCAATTGCTTATGATTTATATGATGATTCGTTGAACATTGATGATTGGAAAGCAAAGATTGAATAGATTATAAAATACAAAAACGCTCTAGACAATATGACTAGAGCGTTTTCTATATATCCGAACATCTAATTTATTTCACAAAAAATGTAGTCAAAAATGTAGTCATTCGGTTGATTTTTATTGCAATACATTGAAATTTGAAATTTCAAAAATAGCGTTAAATCAAGGTTTTTTCGTTTCTACTGAAACGTAATGACCCACTATTTAACCTCTGTATATCAAGCATAACTGAAAGTTTTGAGTAGCTAATTCCTTGTTTTCTGAGTTCATAAGTTAATTTCATAATAATAACACTCCAAAAGTAAGATTTTCTGTCTAACTTTTGGGGTGCAATATGGTCTTTTTGCTTTGTAGTCTTTCTCCCTCGCATTTAATACTATCCCCTATTACGAATCCTTCGCACTGTGAAGGATTCCTATAGAATCCGTATGATTCTTCGTAATCTTAATGAGTACTTTTACTATTCACTTTCTAATTATTCCGCTGTAAAAAAAGAAACATTCCTAAAATGTTAAAAAGAGGTTTTTAGCAAAAAAATACTCTTTTTACGCAAAAAAGTACTATTTTTTAGTATTATTAGCTGTATAATAAGGGTAAAATAATCCATAAGGAGGAATAAATATGATTGAATTTCGCAATGTAACAAAAGTATATGATCAAACTGTCGCTTTAGATGGACTTAACTTAACGATTGAAAGTGGAAAAATTATTGGCTTAATCGGACACAACGGGGCTGGTAAATCAACCACGATTAAATCACTCGTGAGCGTCATTCATCCAACAAGCGGAGAAATTATTGTGGACGGACAAGAATTGTCGTCTAATCGTCTAGCCATTAAAGAAAAAATTGGCTATGTGGCCGATAGTCCCGACCTATTCCTACGTTTAACAGCTAATGAATTTTGGGAATTAGTCGCTTCTTCTTATGGCATGACTCTAGACGAAGTAGAAAGTCGCCTTGCTTATTTATTAGAGTTATTCGATTTTGAAGGACATCGCTATGAAGTCATTGATTCGTTCTCACATGGGATGCGTCAAAAAGTATTCGTTATCGGGGCGCTTTTATCAGACCCTGAAATTTGGGTACTCGATGAACCAATGACAGGTCTTGACCCACAAGCTTCTTACGACTTGAAGAAATTAATGCGTGAACATGCCGATAAAGGCAATACCGTTCTCTTCTCGACACACGTTTTAGAAGTTGCAGAACAACTTTGCGATAAGATTGCCATTTTGAAAAAAGGAAAACTACTCTTCTACGGTACGATTCAAGAGTTGAAAGGCCAACAACCAGATAGCACGCTCGAACAAATCTACTTATCACTAGCCGGTAGAAAAGAAGGAGTGGATTTACATGCGGTTTAATCGAATTCTTACGCTGGTGAAAACCAATTTAATTTTTGCGACGCAACCGGCTCAATTACAAAATTATCGAAAGAAACAGGCGAAAAATCCATCGAAACCGGTAAATGTTGCGATGAAAACCTTGACGCAACAATTACTATTTGCGTTGATGTTTGGAGTTTTATTTGGAATTCCTGGAGCGATTTCGGGACGTTCATACCCTCCACTTCAGTTTGCGAGTACGGTTTTCTTATTCTTGATGATTTTAGTTTCGCAAGCATTGCCAGCTGTTTACAATGTCTTTTATGAAAGTAAAGACTTTGAATCGTATTTACCTTATGCCTTTACAGAATTAGAAGTCATTCTTGGGAAGAGCCTTTCGATTGTAGTGGCTACATTACAAGGATTTATTCCAATCGTGATGTTATTTGGACTCCACGTGTATTTTTCAGGAGGTAATTTCCTCCTCACAATTCCGATTGCCTTAATAGGAGCGCTTGTACTCAGTGCGATTGTTTACGTATTGATGTTTCTTCTCTGCTTCTTCCTAGCAAAGATTCCGCTCTTTAGAAAATATCAATCCGTGATTACGAATTTTTTAATCTTTGTGATTTCTCTTGGAGCCATTGTGGGATATCAAGTGATGACGTTGACAAAATCCGTTCAGATAGATGTATCAATAGGAGAAATGCCACTTTTCCTTAAGCCAGAACTAGCCTTCTATAATGCAATTTTAGACCCTCTTGATATGAGTGTTTATCCGATGATTGGATTAGTGCTCTTAGTATTTGTGGCGATTTTACTACTCGTGAAGTTCATTGTATTGCCAAACTTCTATCAAGCTGTTTCGCAAACATCGTCTTCAAAAGTAAAAGTCGAACGTGTCAAACAAATGGAGTTAGATGGCAACAAGCTTTCAACAAAATTCATGATTCGCTATACACTTCGTCAATTAATGGAAGGTTCTGTATTAACGCAAACGATTATTGCTGCAGGAATATTACCATATCTCTTCATTATTCCAATAGCCTTTAGTTTATCGAATATTTTTGCAGGCTTTAGTTTTATGAACTTCCTAAATCTAAATACCTTCTTACCATTTGCGATGCTTATTACTTTCATTGCATTCTTCAATACAGGAGGAAACAACTTATTAGCGGTCGGAATTTCACTCGAACGAGAAAACTATTATTATTTAAAAGTTCTTCCATTCGATATGCATCAATTTTTGGAACGTAAATTCTGGATTCTCTTTGTGATTCAGTCTGCGATTCCGGTCATTCTTATGACGGTCATTTGTACCGTACTTCGCTTACCAATTTATATGACTTTGGGCATCATTCTCTCATGGGGAATCATTAGTCTAGGACTTAGCCGTTGGGGATACGCCAGAGACTTGAAGCTCTTTACGCCAACGTGGACGAATGTCATTGAACTCTTAAACCGTTCGCGTAGCGGGGTTAAAGCAGTTATTTTCATGGTTGTTCTCTTCGGATTTCTCTTCGGAGCGATTTATTTATTAAGTCACTTACCAGAATGGAATCGTACCTTCGTTTGGTTCATTACCATTGCGTATGTTGTCTTGATTCTTGGGTTATCGATTTTTGCAACATTCTACTATAAGAAAAAATTACATGAATTAGTCGATTCTGAATAATGATGTAAGACTTAGAGTTTGTCTCTAAGTCTTTTTTTTATAACCTGTTTTATAGGGTTTTGCAGGTATATAACTAATAGTTATAACAATTGATAGAAAAACGGTATAAGAAAACCTATTGCTATGCGGTTTGTTCTCTGTTATCCTAAGAGCATGTTCATAAGACATCACAAAGAACAGGTGAGTAGAAAATAAGATTTGCTAAGAGAGTCTCGGTTGGTGGGAAGAGATGAAATTGAGTTTTTGAAGATGGCCTCGGAGTGATTTTACGTCGAATCATTAGACGTAAATGGGTAGCCCATTATAGCTGTAGAGTATAACACCTAGTGTGCGTACTCGGTAAGGTAGGATTCGTGAGGATTCTACAAAACAAGGTGGTAACACGAAAATTTCGTCCTTGCAGTAGCGATACTGTGAGGATTTTTTATTTATAGGAGGAATGTACAATGTCAAAATTACAAGCACCATTTAGAGTCGATCACGTAGGAAGTTTCTTACGTCCAAAAGAATTAGTAGAAGCAAAAGAAAAATTTGTAAAAGGTGAAATTACACGCGAGGAATTAACAGCCGTCGAAGATAAAGCCATCGAAAAGTTAGTCGAACAACAAAAGAAAGCTGGATTAAAAGGATTCACTGACGGCGAATTCCGTCGCCAATACTGGCACTTAGATTTCTTCTGGGGATTAAACGGAGTGGATCACACGCAAGCAAAAATTGGATACCAATTCCACGATGAAATTACAAAACCTGACTCAGCAGATGTCGTTGGAAAAATCACTGGTGAAAATCACCCATTCGTAGAACACTTCAAATTCTTAAAACAATTCGAAGACGAAGATTTCATCGTAAAACAAACAATCCCTGCTCCAGCGCAATTCTACTTCGAATTGATTCGTGACGCTGAGCATATTGAGCAAACTTTCTCAGTATACCCTTCAAAAGAAGAACTCTTTAAAGATATCATTGCTGCTTACAGACAAGTGATTAAAGAATTATACGATGCAGGTTGTCGTCTTTTACAAATCGATGACTGTACATGGGGTGTGATCGTAGATGATAACTTCTTAAAAATCGTCTCAAAAGAAAGTCATTTAACACCTGAAGAATTAAGAAGAGAACACAAACGTGAATTCTTAGAGTTAAACAACGGAATTCTAGAAGATTTACCAGAAGATTTAACAGTGAACACTCACGTATGCCGTGGTAACTTCCACTCAACATGGGCAAGTTCAGGCGGCTACGATTCAGTAAGCGACGCATTATTCGAAGATGAAAACGTACATGCGTACTACTTAGAATACGATACAGACCGCGCCGGCGACTTCAAGCCACTAGCGAAAGTAAACAATGGTAAGAAAGTCGTTCTAGGACTTCTAACTTCTAAATCAGGAAAATTAGAAGATAAAGATGAAGTGATTGCTCGTATTAAAGAAGCAAGCCAATATGTTCCACTAGAAGACTTATACTTAAGTACACAATGTGGATTTGCATCAACTGAAGAAGGAAATATTTTAACAGAAGAGGATCAATGGAAGAAAATTGCCTTAATTAGCGAAATCGCTCGTGAGGTATGGGGAGAATAATCGTCCCACAAGAAGAAATTCGAAGATAGATTGGAGAAATACCGTATGACAACACATGCACCATTTAGAGTAGACCACGTAGGAAGTTATTTACGTCCTAAAGACTTAGTAGAAGCACGCGAAAAATTCGCAAACGGTGAAATCACACGAGAAGAATTAACAGCTGTAGAAAATAAAGAAATTCGCGAACTTGTTAAAAAACAAATCGCTGCTGGATTAAAAGGCGTTACAGACGGAGAATTCCGCCGCGCTTACTGGCACCTTGACTTCTTCTGGAGATTCAACGGCGTAGAACATAGAGTAGGTAAACACGGTTTAAAATTTAACGGTGTCGAAACAAAAGCTGATACGGCAACATTAACAGCTCCAATTGATGGACATAACCACCCATTCGTCGAACATTTCAAATTCTTACGTGACTTAGTGAAAGACGAAGATGTTATTGTGAAATTCACAATCCCTTCTCCTTCACAATTCTATTTCGAATTAATTCGTACACCTGAACACATTGCAGCGTGGAAAGCAGTTTATCCAACTGAAAAAGAGCTTTTCGAAGCGATTAAAAACGCATATGTGGATGTCATTACAGACTTATACAACGAAGGCCTTCGCACAATTCAATTTGACGACTGTACATGGGGCGCTTTAGCAGACGATGGTTTTGCAAAACGTTTCAACGCAGACCGTCCATTAGAAGAAGTTCGTCGTGACTTTGCAGGCCGTGCATTACAATTGAACAACTCAGTGATTGATGCATTACCAAAAGACTTAGCAGTGAATACACACGTTTGCCGCGGAAACTTCCACTCTACTTGGATTTCTCAAGGGGGATATGAAAAAGTAGAAGACGAATTATTAGCAGGCGAACATGTAAATGCATACTACCTCGAATACGATACAGACCGTGCCGGCGACTTCAAGCCACTTGCAAAAGTTTCTGACGGTAAGAAAGTGGTTCTTGGTCTTTTAACTTCAAAATTTGCAGACTTAGAAGACAAAGATGAAGTCATCGCTCGTATTAAAGAAGCAAGCCAATATGTACCACTTGAAAACTTATACTTAAGTACTCAATGTGGATTTGCTTCAACGGAAGAAGGAAACGTGATTAAAGAAGAAGATCAATGGAAGAAAATTGCATTGATTTCAGAAATCGCACGTGAGGTTTGGGGAGAATAACCTCGCATTATAAAACGAACAAAAAGGCTGTGGGGAGAATAACTTTTGAACCGCAGCCTTCCCCTATTCAGAAAGGAAGTGTCATTATGACAGCATTTCAACAACAATTAGAACAAGCCTTTAAAACATTAAAACAAGCAAAATGGGTGAACTTAAGCCATCAAATCGATGCGAATAGCCCTCACTTCCCTGCTCTACCAGCATTGGAACAAAAAGATTTATTTACATTAAAAGATGGATTCCACGTACAACAATTATCAGTGGTGACACAATACGGTACACATATCGACCCACCTTGCCACTTCTATGAAGGCGGACGCTTCCTTGATGAAATCGAGTTAAAAGATTTATTATTACCACTCTACGTCATCGACCGTTCAAAAGAAGTAGCTGAAAATCCAAACTTCGAATTAACAAAAGCAGACGTATTAGCGTTTGAAGAAGAATACGGAAAAATCGAACCAGGTGCCTTTGTCGCATTCCGTAGTGACTGGTCACACCGCTGGCCAGACCAAGATGCGGTTCGTAATTTAGACGAAAACGACGTGCAACATACACCAGGTTGGGCAAAAGATGCGCTTGAATTCTTAATTCACGAACGTCATGTGAAAGCTGTAGGTCACGAAACATTAGATACAGACTCAGGTGTTCACGCTGCCGCACATGGTTTAACAAACGAATATTACTTATTAAGCCAAGACATCTTCCAAGTGGAAGTATTAGCGAACCTTGACCAAGTTCCAGCAGTTGGTGCTGTAATTTCAATTTCATACCCTAACTGGAACCATACTCCAGGGTCACCTGTTCGCGTTATTGCATATTTACCAGAAGCTGAATAAACGAAAAGAGGAAAACAAATGTCAAATCACGAAAACTGTAGCTGTTGTCAAAAAGCGCCTTTTAGACTCGATCACGTAGGAAGTTTCTTACGTCCAGAGCGTCTAAAAGAAGCCCGTGCGAAATTTAATGATGGAGAAATCACTGCCGAAGAACTCGAACGCGTTGAAAACGAAGAAATCATCGCTTTAATCGAGAAAGAAAAAGAACTCGGCCTCAAGTCTGTCACTGATGGTGAATTCCGACGTGCATTCTGGCACTTAGATTTCTTAGAAAACTTAGATGGGGTTGAACTTGTCGAAGTAGATCACTTCTCTGTTCAATTCAAAGATAAAGATGTGAAGCCAAAAACATTACGTATCGTTGGAAAAGTGGATTTTTATGAAAACCATCCATTCGTAAAACACTTCAAATTCTTAAAAGAGCACGCTGGCGATACACCAGTGAAACTTACGATTCCTTCACCAAGTATGTTGCATTTGATTACGCAAGTTCGTGAGAAAAACTATGTGCCAATTGAGCGCTACAAAGACAATGAAGCCCTCTTCTTTGATGATGTGGTTGAAGCATACCGTAAGGCGCTACAATGCTTCTACGACTTAGGATGCCGCAATATTCAATTAGATGACACTAGCTGGGGTGAGTTCTGTGCGTTAGACAAACGTGAAGCATACGAAGCGCGTGGATTTGACCTCGAAAAAATCGCTCGTGACTATGTGGATGTGTTAAACCGTGTGATTGAATGGAAACCAGAAGATTTAGTGGTGAACATGCATATTTGCCGCGGGAACTTCCGCTCAACATGGTTCTCTAGCGGTGGTTATGAACCAGTGGCGAAGACCCTATTTGGTCATTGCCGTGTGGATGGATTCTTCTTGGAATATGATAGCGACCGTGCTGGAGACTTTACTCCACTTCGCTATATTAAAGACCAAAAAGTCGTTCTTGGTTTAATTA
>JABZYV010000029.1:0-24639 GCA_015264955.1 Streptococcus sp.
CTTCAGAATTACAAAAAGTGAATACGAAATATCATGAAATTGAAAGTTTAAACCAACAAATCGATTCTCTCAATAAAGAGAAAGAAACACTTGCTGAAAAGATTACGACTCAAGAAGCAAAAGTGGAAGAACGTAAACAAGTGGCAGCTAAACGATTGCAACAAATACAAGTTTCTGACTTTGTTTCTTATAGCGTTTTACATCTATTAAATTCAGAAAGTCTTTCAGATTTCTTTAATCGATTATATGTGTTTCAACAATTATTCCAATCGGATGAAGAAGTGTTGAAGAACTTATCAGAGCAAGTAGCTGAATTATCTCGCCTGAAAACAGCAGCAGAACAAGCGTCAACTGACTTAGTCGCTAAAAAAGAACAACTTACTGCTGAGAGTCAAGCGTTCGAAGGTTCAGTCAATGATTTGAAAAAATTAATTGCTGATAACAAAGAAGCTCTTGCAAAAGTTCAAGAACAAAAGAAAGAAGCATCTGGAGCAGTGGCCTCAGCTATTACAGCAGTTGCACAATTAACTACAGATAAACCAGCTGTAGCCTCATCTACGCAGCAAACACCAACTACTCAAGCTGCAACAGCTGAACCAGCTACAACGGTTGCTCAAACACAAGCATCTGCTACTTCAGAAACACCAACGACGCAAACAGCTGCAGCAAGCAACCAATCTGGTGGAAGAACCTTAAACGTTCAAGCAACTGGATATTCTTATAATGAGCCAGGATTAAGCCCTTATACAGCGACTGGTATCGACTTACGTAAGAATCCAACAGTCATTGCGGTTGACCCAAGCGTGATTCCTTTAGGAAGCTTAGTAGAAGTTCCTGGATACGGAATTGCGATTGCTGGAGATACTGGTGGAGCAATTAAAGGAAATATCATTGACCTTCACTTCACAACAGTAGATCAAGCAAACCAATGGGGAAGACGAAACGTTACGATTCGAATTTTAAACTAAACGAAAAAACACTCTCGGAAAGAGAGTGTTTTTTTGTTGAATGAAAATTATTAATCATTTATTTTTGTAATTCGTCTTTATGTTCACGAATCCATTCTTTTATTTGATAAATAAGAGGAAGAAGACTCTGCCCTAAAGGTGTTAATCCATAAAAGGTTTTATGACCAGTACTGGACTCACCGCGTTTGTAAAGGATATTTATTTCTATTAATTCATTTAAAGATTGTGTGAGTACTTTTCGAGAAATGGAGCCAAGCGTTCTTTCAAGTTGTGCAAAATACATTTCTTCTTTTTCTAGTGTTAATAAGATAAATATACTCCATTTTCCTAATAACGGAAGAGCTAGTTTTCGTAGACAAGTTTCATTTTTCATATGTAGGCACCTCAAAGTAACTTCTATTAATCATTTTTATATTCTTTATAATTATACATATTAAAATGTTTTTTAACTATTAAGGAGGATAAAAATGTTTTTTAGAACGTTTGAATTTGATTTTGAGACAAGACGATTAATGTGGTACTGTCCATATGGAGGTAGTGATTTTGCTGAAGTTTCAACAACTATAGAAAAGATTAGAGAAAGAGACTATGAATCTTGGTATCGTGAATGGAAGAACGTAGGAGATATACTAACAAGTAGAAATTACCTTAGCGAAACATCTAAAGGTAAGGCGTTTTTAAGAGCTAGTCGATATTATCAGGCTGCCGAATTCTTCTTACACCCAACAGACACAAGGAAGTTAGAAGTCTATGAAAAATCCGTAGATTACTTTTATCAAGCGCTCAGTCTATTAAATATCTCTTATCAAACAAAAGATATACAATTTGAGGATGTAACTCTGCGCTCTGTGTCTTTTAGAACATCGAAAATGTGCAAAGGAACTTTGTTAATCTGTAGCGGTTTTGATGGATTGTTGGAAGAACTTTATTTTACTAATGTGAAAGCTGCTTTAGACGAAGGATATAATTGTATCCTTTTCGAGGGCCCAGGGCAATCGCATGTTATTCGTTATCAACATAAGGCTTTTATTCCTAATTGGGATGAGGTTGTATCTCATGTAGTGGATGCCTATGGGGATGATATTGTATCTCCCAAAATAGGTATTGGATTATCTTTAGGGGGCTTACTTATGGCCCGTACTTCTAATTTAAATCCTCAGGTATTAGACAAGGTGGTATTGTTTAATTATTTCCCATCCTTACTTGATTCCTTTAAAACGAATATTCCCAAGTTCCTTCATCGTTATCTGAAAACAGGATTTCCAAGAATGATTGAGAAGATTATTTCTTTCTATATCCAGAAAGTTCCGTTCTTAAATTGGCAAATTGAAAACGCAAAATGGGTCTTTGGCAAGAGCGCTTTAAATGATCTTATTCGTTATTGTAGTAAATTTGAAGAACTAGTAGTGAATAATCCAGTACTGGTTTGTGTTGCTAAAAACGATAACTATTATGATTCGTCACTAGGCATTGAATACTTTAAATCACTCAGTGTAAAAGAAAAAAGATTAGTTGTATTTGAAAAAAACAACTATTTTAGTGAGATACACTGTCAAAATGGAGCTTCCTTTGACACAAACGATATTATTTTTGAATGGTTAAATAATTGTTAATTTGGTAGAATGGTTATTAGCGACTTAGAACTAGGAGGATTTCTATGATTAAGCTAGTAGCTATCGACATGGATGGTACCTTATTAAACAGTAAAAAAGAATTATTAGAAGAGACAAAACAATATTTTAGAGATTTCCATAAAAAAGGAACTGAAACTTTATTAGTGCTTTGTACAGGACGTCCTGAAAGTGGAATTCGTCCGTATTTAAAAGACTTAGGATATTTAGAAGAAAACCATTATATTATTAGTCAAAATGGCGCTAATATTTATGAGAGTCAAACTGGGAAACGTGTGATGGATGCATTCGTTGATTCTAAAGCAATTCAAAAATGGATTGAATTAGGGAAGACTCACGGTATTAGCGTGATGGGAGCTGGAGTGGGTTACTATTATTCATTCGATGAAGATCCAACAGAATGGATGGAGTTTGACGTTAAAATCGTTAGTGGAAAGTTAAAACGAATTACAATTGAGGACTCTCTATCCACTAACTTTTATAAACTTCTGTTACTTGGTGATGAAGAACAACTCAATGAGTTTGAAACATTTATTCCCCAGGAGTGGAGAGACGAATTTTATGTGGTACGTAGCCAAAAATATTTAGTTGAAGTACTAACAAAAGGTGTAAATAAAGCTTTTGGATTAGAACAATTAGCCAAAGAACTAAATATTCAACCAAGTGAAATCGCGGCAATTGGAGACGCGGCAAATGACATCGAAATGTTAGAATACGCAGGCCTTGCCATTGCTATGGGAAATGCAAGCGAAGAAGTAAAAGCTGTTTCTGATATCGTCACAGATACGAATGAAAACAATGGTGTTATTAAAGCCATTGACCAGTTAATTCAGTAAGAGTTTAAAAAAGCAAAATATAACTTATATGTTACATTTTGCTTTTTAGTTTTAGTAGATTATGAGATTAAAAAATAATTAGATTTTCTTGACAAATACGCATTCCTCTAGTATTCTTTATAGCAACAATATAAATCCTTAGACAGAGACATAAAACGTACACTAAAGAGATAGAAGCCTTGGCTGAAAGCTTCTAACCGTACAAGGAAAGACACTCTTGAGGAGAATAATTCAAAGTTATTCCGGTAATTCCGTTATCATTAAGAGGGAAAGAGCTCTTTCCGAACTAAGGTGGCACCACGAAAATTTCGTCCTGACTTCTATTGAAGTTGGGATTTTTTTATTTTTATCGAAAGAAAGGATGATTCATATGATTCAAAAACCAAAAGGAACAGCCGATTTATTACCTGAAGAACTTAAAATTTGGCACTATATCGAAGAAACAGCACGCATCATTTTAGGCGATTATCAATTTGAAGAAATGCGTACACCAATGTTCGAAAGCTACGATTTATTTAGCCGTGGTGTTGGGGATACGAGTGATATCGTTTCAAAAGAAATGTATGATTTCTACGATAAAGGAGATCGTCACATTACACTTCGTCCAGAAGGAACTGCAGCAATCGTTCGTGCCTATGTAGAAAATAAATTATTCGGACCAGAACATAAGAAACCTTATAAAGTGTATTATATGGCTCCAATGTTCCGTTATGAGCGTCCACAATCAGGCCGTCTTCGTCAATTCCACCAATTAGGAGTTGAGGTATTTGGTTCAACAAATCCTGCCACAGACGTTGAAACTATTGCAATGGCTTGGGATTTATTAAAAGAACTCGGATTATCAAATATGCGCTTAGTGATTAACTCACTAGGTAAAACAGCTGACCGTATTAAGTACCGTGAAGCGTTAATTAGTTACTTAGAACCATTTGCAGACGAACTTAGTGAAGATTCTAAAAATCGTCTACACAAAAATCCGTTACGTGTGTTAGATAGTAAAGACAAACGTGATATCGAAATCGTGAAAAATGCGCCACGCATCTTAGAATTCTTATCAGACGAAGCGCGTACTCACTTTGAAAAAGTAAAACAATACTTAAACGCATTAGAAATTCCATTTGAAATCGATGAAACAATGGTACGTGGACTCGATTACTATCAAGATACAATTTTTGAAATCATGACCGATTCTAAATCATTTGGTGCTAAAACTACGATTTGTGGTGGTGGACGATATGATGGTCTTGTACAAGAACTTGATGGGCCTGAAACTCCAGGATTTGGATTTGGTCTTGGAATCGAACGTCTTGTCTTATTAATGAAGGATGAAGAAGTAGAAGTTCCTGAATTACAAGAACTAGATGTATATGTAGTTGGACTTGGGGAAGCAACTGAAGAGGAAGTATTAAAACTTTCAATTTCACTTCGTCAACAAGGCTACTCAGTGGATCGTGATTTCTTTGGACGTAAAGCAAAACCACAATTCAAGAATGCTCAAAAATATGGCGCTAAAGTGGTCATCACACTTGGTGAAGAAGAATTAGAAACAAAACAAGTTCCAGTGAAAGTAATGAAAACTGGTAAAGAAGTAAAAATTAATTTACAAGAACTCTATGATGATTTCGATAGCATTTATCGTCAAATCACTATGGATACAACAGCTATTGACGAGTACTTTGGTAAATAGAAAGAGGGATGGATATGAAAAGAAGAACAGAATATTGTGGATTAATCAGTGAAAAATTAGTAGGACAAACCGTCACATTAGATGGTTGGGTGGCAAAACGTCGTGACCACGGTGGAGTAATCTTTATCGACTTACGTGACCGCGAAGGTATTATGCAAGTTGTCTTCAATCCTGCGCGTAATCAAGAAGCGTTTGAAATCGCTGAAAAATTACGTTCTGAATACGTAATTCAAGTTACAGGTGAAGTAGCGTATCGTGGCGAAGGCTTAGAAAACCCAAACCTTAAAACGGGTAAATTTGAATTATTAGTCGATGAAGTAGAAGTGTTCTCTCAAGCAAAAACTTCTCCAATCTATATCGATGACGAACAAAAAGCATCAGAAGAATTACGTTTGAAATATCGTTACTTAGATATTCGTCGTCGCCCAGTATTAGAAAACTTACGCTTACGTCACAAAGCGACACGTTCAATTCGTGAGTATTTAGATGGCGAAGGGTATATTGACGTTGAAACTCCAATTTTGGCTAAATCTACACCAGAAGGAGCACGTGACTACTTAGTACCATCACGTGTTCACGAAGGAAGCTTCTACGCTTTACCTCAATCACCACAAACATTTAAACAATTGTTGATGGGTGCTGGATTAGACCGTTACTACCAAATCGTTCGTTGCTTCCGTGATGAAGACTTACGTGGAGACCGTCAACCAGAATTTACACAAGTCGATATCGAAACAAGTTTCCTATCCGCTGAAGAAATTCAAGAAATGATGGAAGGCTTATTAAAGAAAGTCATGAAAGACACATTGGATGTGGAGGTTCAAACGCCATTCCCACGTATTTCATTTGCAGAAGCAATGGCTCGCTACGGAAATGATAAGCCAGATACTCGTTTCGATTTAGAGTTAATCGACGTGAGCGACATCATGAAAGATTCAGATCTTAAAGTGTTTACTTCATGTGTCGAAAACGGCGGAGAAGTAAAAGTTCTTAATTTAAAAGGGCTCGCTTCAGAGTATTCTCGTAAAGATGCAGACAGCTTAGCGGACTTTGTAGCTAAATTCGGAGCTAAAGGTTTGGCTTGGATTAAAGTCGAAGAAGACGGCTTAAAAGGACCAATCGCGAAATTCCTCGTGAACCAAGAAGCAGCTTTTCGTGAACGTATTAATGCTGAAGTAGGAGACATCGTATTCTTCTGTGCGGACAAACCAGAAGTGGTAGCTCAATCATTATCTGAACTACGTTTACACTTCGGTAAAAAACATAACTTAATCGATTCATCTAAATATAACTTCTTATGGGTTGTTGATTGGCCTTTATTAGAACATGACGCTGAAGAAGACCGTTATGTAGCAATGCACCACCCATTCACTCGTCCAGTGAACGAAGACTTCCAAGCGTTAATCGATGATCCGACCTCTGCGAAAGCACAAGCCTACGATATCGTATTAAACGGTTATGAATTAGGTGGAGGTTCATTACGTATTTATCGTAGGGATATGCAAGAAGCGATGTTTAAAGTTCTAGGATTTACAAAAGAATCTGCTGAAAGTCAATTTGGATTCTTATTAGACGCATTAGACTATGGATTCCCACCGCATGGAGGAATTGCGCTTGGTTTAGACCGTTTAGTAATGTTATTAGCTGGTGAAGATAACATCCGTGAAGTTATCGCGTTTCCTAAGAACAGCTCAGCAGTGGATCCAATGACACAAGCTCCAAGCGAAGTTTCTGCAAAACAATTAGATGAGCTTTCATTAAAAATTAAATAAAACCTGAATGGAATTTTAAAAGGAGGAAGAAACTTTGAAGAGTAGTAAAGGAGTTGTGTTTAAACGACAACAACGAATCCTTCAGCTTTTACAAGAGAACACGGAGATGTCTGTAGAAGACTTATCGAAAGAGTTAGAAGTTTCTGAAATCACCATTCGAAGAGATTTACAACAATTTGAAGATCAAGGAGTTATCGAGCGCTTCTATGGAGGCGCGCGGTATCTTGCTGGAAAAATTAAACATGAAAACGTGGAACAAATTCAATATAATTCCATGAAAAAAAATATCGCAAGAAGAGCCGCGGGATTAGTACGAGATCATAATATGGTCTTTATTAACTCAGGCTCTACTGCCTTTTTATTATTAAATTTTCTAGCGGATGCAAATGTAACGATTTTAACGAATAATGGTCGTTCCATCTTCAAAAAGCCATCTACGAAAGCATCCGTTGTGATTAGTGGTGGGGAAATTTTTGAACAGAAAAAATCTCTCGTTGGGGATTTTGCGATAAACTCATTTTCAAAAGCTCGTGCAGACATTTGTTTCTTAGGTGTTGGAGGGATTAGTAAGAATGGTATTTCAACATACGCACTTCCAGAAACTGCTGTGAATCGTGTGATTTTAGAACGTACTACAGGACACCGCATTATCGTTACAGAAGGATTTAAGGTTGGTCGTGATTCGAATTTTCATACTGCTGACTGTAATATGATTACTCATTTAATTACAGACCACACAGCAGATCCTGAAACCATAGCATATTTAAAGAGCATTGGTGTGAAAGTGTTATTTATTTCGTAGTGAAAAGAATGTAGAGGTATAAAATGATTGAATTAGGAGAACGATTAACTCGTGTCGCTAGTTTTGTTCCGAATGGTTCTAAGGTTTGCGATGTTGGTAGTGACCATGCGTATTTACCAGTGTACTTAATCCAAAACGACCAAATCAGTTGCGCAATCGCAGGAGAAGTGGTTGAAGGACCGTTCTTATCTGCTAAACAAACGGTTCGTGATTATCGCATGGAAAACCGTATTGAAGTTCGGCTAGGTGACGGCCTGCAGATTCTTTCAAAAGAAGATGAAATTACGGCAGTCACGATTTGTGGAATGGGTGGAGAACTCATTTCTAGAATTCTTGAAGCTGGATACAGTGGTAGTCATCTAAACGGTCGTGAAAGACTCATTCTTCAACCGAACGTCGCAGAGCATTTCGTACGTGAATGGTTAATGAAGCATTCATACCGCATTACTCATGAGACGGTAGTTGAAGATAATCATCGTTTATATGAAATTATTGTCGCTGAACCAGTGGGCGAACGTGTAGAGTATACAGAACTTGAATTAAAATACGGGCCAATTTTATTGCAACATCCTTCAGAATTATCGGTTGCAAAGTGGAATCGCATGAACCGTAAAAACAAAGAGATTTTGGAACAATTACAAAAGAGTAAGACTCCTCAACTTGAAAAAATTGAGCAGTTTGAAAAAGCCTTTAATGAATTGCAAGGAGTGATTGATCGTGCCAACAGTTAGAGATGTGGTAAGCCGTTTTGAAAAACGCGTACCAAAGAGTCTATCAGTCCCAAAAGATCCAATTGGACTTCATTTTGGAGATTGGAATCAAGAAGTGAAAGTAATCATGACAACGCTGGATATTCGTCCAAGTGTCATTGAAGAAGCGATTGCTAAAAACGTTGATTTAATTATCGCTCACCATCCACCTATTTTCAGACCGGTGGCATTGTTTGATTTAACCGTTCCACAAAACAAAATGTTCCAACAAATTTTGAAGCATGATATTGCAATCTATGCTGCACATACAAATCTGGACGTTGTGGAAGGCGGAGTGAATGATTGGTTGGCAGAGGAGTTGTTATTAACTGATGTAACGGTGATGTCTCCAACTACGACGATTCCCTCTGTTAAGGTCGTTACTTATGTACCAAAAGATAGTACGGATAAAGTTTTAGAAGCGATGTTTGAAGCAGGTGCTGGATCAATCGGAGATAACTATAAAGAATGTGCATTCCAAAGTTCAGGAATTGGGCAATTCACACCGATTGAGAATGCAAATCCAACTATTGGATCATTGAATCAACGAGAATTTGTCGAAGAAGTCAAACTAGAAGTTGTCTGCTCGGAAGAAGTGTTGAGTGATGTTTTACGCTCCTTAAGAGGTGCACATCCATATGAAGAACCAGCAATCGACGTCTTCTCATTGAAGAATGCAGGCAAAACATTAGGATTTGGTCGAGTTGGAAATCTTCCAAAAGAAATGACGCAAGAAGAATTTATCTCTTTTGTTACTGAGCGTTTCAATTTGAAGGGACTCCGTTATGTTCCTTCTCGCGTGAACCCAGAAGGACGCATCTCGAGAGTTGCAGTAATGGGTGGATCTGGTGGAAATTACTACATGGACGCACTAAGAAATGGTGCAGACGCCTTTGTAACTGGTGATATTTTCTACCATACAGCACATGATATACAAGAGACTCAATTATTCTTAGTAGATGCTGGTCATCATATCGAAGTGGTTTGTCGTAAACAATTAGCCAAATGGGTTAATGAATGGAAAGAAGAAAACAACTGGGATGTAACAGTAATTGAAAGTGAAACTTTTACAGATCCATTTGAATTTTATAAAGCAGGTGAAGAAAATGCATAAAGAATTAACAGAACGTTTTATCCGTTACGTAAAGAAAGAAACAAGATCTGACGAAACAAGTCAAACAGTCCCAACAACGCCTTCTCAAACAGCGTTTTTAAAAGACTTAGAACAAGAATTAAACGAATTAGGATTCCAAGAAGTTTATTTGAATCCTAGAAACAGCTTCCTGACAGCAACAATCCCATCAAACGTTGACCATGAAGTTCCAACAATTGGATTCATTGCTCACGTGGACACAGCGGACTTTGAAGCAAGAAATATTCAACCACAAATTCACGAAAACTATAATGGTGAAGCAATTGTCCTAGACGAAGAAGGAAAATTCGTATTAGATCCTAAAGACTTCCCGAACTTAAAGAACTATGTTGGACAAACATTAATTACAACAAACGGGAAAACTTTACTAGGTGCTGACGACAAGTCTGGTGTGACAGAAATCGTTACAGCAGGTGCTTATTTATTACAACATCCTGAAATTAAACACGGAAAAATTCGTGTAGCATTTGGTCCAGACGAAGAAATCGGACGCGGTGCTGATTTATTCGACGTTGACCAATTTGCATGTGATTATGCTTATACAATGGACGGCGGGCCTGTTGGCGAATTAGAGTACGAAAGCTTCAACGCTTGTCGTGCAACCGTTCGTATCCAAGGAAAGAACGTTCATCCAGGCACAGCGAAAGATACAATGGTCAGCGCTCTTGAATTAGCTCGTAAGTTCCAAAACGCGCTTCCTGAGTTCGAAGTGCCAGAACACACTACAGGTCGCGAAGGTTTCTACCACTTAGTAGCAGCTGAAGGGGTTGTAGAAGAAGCTAAATTAGTGTATATCTTACGTGACCATAGCCGTGAATTATTCAATGCGAAAAAGGATATGATGCTCCGTATCGCTTCACGTATGAATAAAGAATTGGATACAGACCGTATTACTGTTGATTTACACGACGAATACTACAACATGGCTGAAATCATCGAGAAAGATTTCCGCTGTGTAGATGTGGCAAAACAAGCATTAGAAAACTTAGATATCGTTCCAATTATTAAACCAATCCGTGGTGGTACAGACGGTTCTAAGATTTCATTCATGGGATTACCGACACCAAACATTTTTGCTGGTGGCGAAAACATGCATGGTCGCTATGAATATGTTGCTGTTGAATCAATGGAAAAGGCAACACAAGTGATTATCGAAATCGCTCGTTTAGCAGCATTATAATTTTTAACAATTAAAAGAAAGGAGTGAGTTCATGACATTTGATGGTATTTTCACCAAATGGATGATGGACGAAGTGGCGCCTCTATTAGTCGGAGGACGGATTACAAAGATTCATCAGCCATTACCATACGATGTACAATTCACCATTCGTGCCAATCGTAAGAACTACTTACTTGTTTGTTCGGCACACCCAATGATGGCTCGTGTACAATTTATTTCTGAGAAACCAGAGAATCCAGAAGTTGCTCCTAACTTTTGTATGATTCTTCGTAAGTATTTAGAAGGATCTATTATCCAATCATTCACTCAAGTAGAAAATGACCGTATTCTACATATGGACGTTTCAACGCGAGATGAACTTGGGGATAAGGCTGGATATCGTTTCACAATTGAGATGATGGGACGTCATAGTAATCTATTTCTAGTAAATCAAGAAGATAACACGATTATCGATTGTGTGAAACGTGTCTCTCTTGGTCAAAACAGTTATCGTACCTTACAACCAGGTGCAAGCTATGTGATGCCACCTCAAACGCAGAAGAAAAATCCTTTTGAGTATTCGCTCTTTGAATTAGATAGTTTACTTCATCCATTTATTGGAGAACCTGGTGAAAGAACTTTGATGAATGTCTTTCAAGGAATTAGTAAACAGTCAGCTCATGAAATTGTGGAACGTAGTGAGAGAGAGGGCCAAAGCTTAGCCGAGGCCTTGCATCATTATATCGAAGAAGGGAATACCAATATAAAACCGACGCTTACGAGATCAACGGACGGGAAGACATACTTCTTACCGTTTCCGTATATGAGTAAGACAGGGGAATCACAAAACTTTGAAACTCTTTCTGAATTATTAAGTGCATACTATGTTCAGAAGATTCAAGAAGAGAAGATTCAGCAATTAGCAGGGCACCTGTTACAAATGTTGAAATCTGAACTTCGCAAGAACCGCGAAAAAATGGTAAAACTCGATGAAGATTTAGCACGAACAGAAGATGCGGATCATTATCGCGTATACGGGGATTTGATTAATACGTATCAACACCAAATTGAAAAAGGTGCAAGTAGTGTTACGGTTCAAAACTTCTATCAAGACTACGAAGAAGTAACAATTCCATTAAATCCATTACTAACAGCTTCTCAAAATGCGCAGGCGTATTTTAAAAAATACCAAAAACTTAGAAATGCGGTAACGCATATTCATGAGCAACAAGAAGCAACAAAAAATGAGATGGATTATTTAGAGAGTGTTATTTACCAAATCGAAGAAGCGGACGTATTCAACTTAGAAGCCATCCGAGAAGAACTTGTAGAGAGTGGCTACTTAAAACGTTCTGCCTTAAAAAAAGGCATTAAGAAACAAGGAAGCGCAAAACCACATGTGTTTTATGCAACCGATGGAACTCGTATCCTTGTCGGACGTAACAATTTACAAAATGACCAATTGACACTCAGACAAGCGAAGAAGGAATACTTATGGCTTCATGCGCAAAATATTCCAGGATCGCACGTCATTATTGAATCCAGTGACCCAGCCGAAGAAACGATTGGTGAAGGTGCGATGCTTGCGGCATACTACTCGAAATATCGACTTTCTGGGACGGTTCCTGTGGATTATGTTCAAGTATCGAAAATTCGTAAACCAAACGGCGCCAAACCAGGATTTGTAGTTTACGAAGGGCAGCAAAACACGTATATTACGCCTGACCCATTAAAGGTTGAAGCGCTAAGAAATAATAAACCGAAATAGAGGGATGTTATGAAAATTATTGTGACAGGATTTGACCCTTTTGGAGGGGAAAAGATTAATCCATCGATTGAATGTGTCAAAGCTCTTCCAGAAATCGAGGGTGTGGAACTCTTTCGCGTAGAATTGCCAACTGTTTTTAAGGAATCAGCTATCCGTTTGAATGAAGTCATTAATGATGTGAAACCAGATGCGGTATTGAGCGTCGGTCAAGCAGGGGGAAGAGCTGGTATTACAATGGAACGTATTGCGATTAATGTAGATGATGCAAGAATTCCTGATAATATCAGTCAACAACCAATTGATGAAGAAATTCAAGTAGAAGGTGAAGCGGCTTACTTTTCAACATTGCCAATTAAACGAATTGTAAAAGCAATCCGTGAAGCGGGAATTCCAGCGGAAGTTTCAAATACTGCTGGGACATTTGTATGTAATCACATTATGTACCAAGCGTTATTTGCTGCGACAAAGGCTGTTAAGCCATTTAAAGCAGGATTTATGCATATTCCGTTTATTCCAGAGCAAACGACGGATAAACCGTCTCTATCGCTTGATAAGAGCACAAAAGCTTTACAGATTGCGATTGAGACAATCCGTGATTATTTACATGATGAAGATATTAAGGTTCAAGAGGGAGCCATTTTTTAGAAAGGAGGGAGATGAATAATGTCACCAAAAGCTGCATATATTCATATCCCTTTTTGTTCGCATATTTGTTATTACTGCGATTTCAATAAAGTCTTTATTGAAGGGCAACCAGTCGATGAGTATATTGAATTACTGATTCGCGAAATGGAACTGACTAAACAAAAATATAATATTCAGCCGCTTGAAACATTATATGTTGGTGGTGGAACGCCGTCTTCATTAAATCCACAACAAATGGAACGGCTTTTAGATGGCATTCATGAATATTTACCGCTTCAAAAGGGTGCAGAGTTCACAATGGAACTCAATCCAGATGACGGCACACCTGAACTACTCTCTGTGATGAAGGAAGGCGGCGTGAACCGGCTTAGTATGGGAGTCCAAACCTTCAATAATGATTTACTGAAAGCCATTGGTCGTAAACATACTAAAGAAACGGCAATTCGAACTATTGAAAACGCTCGAAAAGTCGGATTTGAGAACATGAGTATCGATTTAATTTTCAGACTTCCAAAACAAACGATTGCAGATTTTGAAGAGAGTTTAAAAATGGCGATGGCGCTAGACTTGCCTCATTATTCCATTTACTCCCTTATTTTAGAGCAGAAGACTGTTTTCTATAATCTAATGAGACAAGGGAAACTTCCGTTGCCGACGCAGGATGAAGAAGCTGATATGTTTGAACTCGCCATGAAAACAATGGAAGAGTTTGGCAGACATCATTATGAAATTAGTAATTATGCTGTTCCTGGATATGAATCGAGACATAACCTCCATTATTGGAAAGCAGATGAGTACTTTGCCTTTGGTGCAGGGGCTCATGGTTATGTGAATGGTGTTCGTTATCAAAACAATGGTCCTATTCAACATTATCTTGCACCGTTAAGAGAGGGCAAATTGCCAATTTTTTCAGAGACATTGTTAACAAAAAAACAACTCATCGAGGAATTTATGTTCTTAGGTTTAAGAAAGTTTTCAGGTGTATCAAAGATTGAATTTATGGAAAGATTTGGAAATTCTATGGATGAAATATACTCAGAAGTGATTCAGGAGTTGATAGAAGAAGGGTTGCTCACAACTACTTCTGATGGGTACGTTCTAACTCACCAAGGGAAGTTTCTTGGAAATAACGTTTTCCAATCGTTTTTGATTGATGAAAATCAGAATGAAACTTTTTGAAAATAGGGGATATTGTTAAACATTTCTTAAAGAATGTGGTATCATATCTTATGGCATTTTAAATGCATAAAATAAATTAAAAGAAAAGGGGATATCTATCCAATGGAAAATATCGTTAAGATTTTAACAGCACCAGCATTCGTGTCTGCTATCTTCTCAACAATCTCTATTATCTTAGTGGGTTATCTCATCCGCAAGAAAAATATTGTTGATGCAAACAGTGGTAAAGTTTTATCTAACGTTTTACTTTCAGTTGCGCTTCCTGCGTTAGCGTTCAAAGCCTTCATGGTTGACATTAACGACAAAACATTCACAACTGGTTTAAACGTGTTTATTTTTGGCTTTATCGCTTATGTAATTTTAATTCTTTTAGGAGAATTATTCTTTATTAAGGAGAAAGGTGACCGTAAAACTACTTTATCAGTATTAACAACATTCGGTTCAACAACTTTCTTTGGTATTCCAATTATTAACGGTTTATTAGGAGCAGCTGGTATTTTATATGCTAACATCTTCAACTTAGCTTACCGTGTGTTCTTATATTCTTACGGATTAATTCGTATGAGCGGATTAAAATTCGAAAAGAAAAACTTCAAAATGATTTTCGGTAACATTATCGTTATCGCAACATTTGCTGGATTATTAATCTGGATCTTCCAAGCTTCATTACCACAAGTAGCTGTTCAAGTTAAAGTTGGTGAAGAAACAAAAGAAGTTATGTACGCTTTCTTACGTATCGATAAGACTGCTCCATGGTTATTCAAAGCAATCACTTACTTAGCTGACTTAAGCTCACCACTTGCATGGTTAGCAATCGGTATCACTTTAGGAAACATTTCTTTAGGTGAAGCCGTTAAAGATAAGATGGTTTGGTACTACAGCATTGTTAAATTAATCTTAGTTCCTGCAGTATTCGTTGGAATTATCTTTGCAGTTAGCCCATTCTTACCAATGGCTCCTGAAGCTTCAAAAGGTATTCTTATTATGTTAGCTACACCACCAGCAACAGTTGCAGTGGCTTACGCTATCAAATACGATAAAGAGGCAGCACTTGCAAGTAATGCTTCATTACTAGGAACTGTATTAGCAGTATTCGCAATCGTCTTCTGGATTGTTGTTGGATCTGTTATTTTCCCAGTAGTAGGATAAACCAAAAAAAGTAGATCGAATTTCGGTCTACTTTTCAATTTTTACAAAATGGAGGATTTAAAATGAAAGTTTTAGCATATGGTGTTCGTGAAGTTGAATTACCAATTTTCGAACAAGTAAACAAAAAATTTGGATACGAATTAACATGTATTCCAGAATACTTAAATTCTGAAGAAACTGCTCGTAAAGCAGAAGGTTTCAAAGCTGTTATCTTACGTGGTAACTGCTGGGCAAACAAAGAAACTTTAGATATCTACAAAGAATTAGGAGTAGAGTACGTATTAACTCGTACTGTTGGTGTAAACCACATCGATGCTGAATACGCAAAATCATTAGGAATGAAATTAGGTTACGTTCCTTTCTATTCTCCAAACGCAATTAGTGAATTAGCTGTAACATTAGCAATGACATTATTACGTAACGTTGCGTACACTGCAGCCAAAACAAGTCAACAAGATTTCACTGTAGACACTCAAATGTTTGCTAAAGAAATCCGTAACTGTACTGTAGGGGTTGTTGGTATCGGACGTATCGGTTTAACAACAGCTACATTATTCAAAGGTTTAGGTGCTAACGTATTAGCATACGATGCTTTCCCTAAAGAAGGCGTTGACCATATCTGTACTCAAGTACCTTTAGATGAGTTATTAGCGAAATCAGACGTGATTTCAATTCACGCTCCATACATTCCTGCAAACGGAAAAGTAATCACTAAAGAATTCATCAGCAAAATGAAACCAGGTGCTATCTTAGTAAACACTGCTCGTGGTGAATTACAAGATATCGATGCTATTATCGAAGCTTTAGAATCTGGTCACTTACGTGGTGTTGGTTTAGACGTATTAGAAGGAGAAAGCGAAGTATTCTTCAAAGACTTACGTGGTCAAGAAATCAAAAATCCAGCTATTCGTAAATTAGTTGAATTATACCCACGAGTATTATTAACACCTCATATGGGTAGTTACACTGATGAAGCAGTATTAAACATGGTTGAAACAAGTTTTGAAAACTTAAAAGAATATGTTGAAACTGGTTCATGTAAAAATGACATTCAATGCTAATTGAAAGCAAACGAAAAAAATCTCTTAGAGCAATCTAAGAGATTTTTTTGCGTTTAATTATAAATATTTGAACACTGCTAGGAACATAAAAATCGCTCCAGCAAGTACGAATAGATGCCAAATGACATGATAGAAATTATGATATTTACGTTTGTAAAAGATTGTACCAAGAGAGTAGCTCAATCCTCCAAGGAAGAGATAAAGGATGCCACCCCAGCCCATTCTTTCATATAAAGGCTTCAATGTGAAAATGGATACCCACCCCATTGCTAAATAAAGAAAGACAGATATTTTGGAGAACTTCTCTAAGAAGAATGCCTCAATAATGACGCCTCCAATCGCAAAGGCCCAGATAGCAATACAGAAGGTTAATCCTTGTTGACCTCCGATTCCAATCAAGCAGAACGGAGTATAGGTCCCAGCGATTAATAAGTATATGGAAGAGTGATCAATCCGTTGGAATACTTTTGCAGCTTTTGTAAATTTAAAACTATGGTAGAGTGTCGATGCTAGAAATAACAAGATAAGCGAAGCGCCATAAACACTAAATGCAATAATTTGAGTGGTGTTATTGACTGCTACTGCCTTCATTAAGAGAAGTGCAAGAGCAGTAATCGCTAAGGCGACACCGATGCCGTGAGTGACTGCATTAAGTACTTCACCGATGATTTCGGACTTAATGGATTGTACTTTACGAGCTTTTTTTAGAGTGGTTTCTTTCATGAACTCACGCTCCTTTCGATAACTCTCATTATAGAAGGCAAATCATCTTTTGTCCAACAGACTTTCAAAGACTTTTCTATGAAATAGGAATTCATACCATCTTAAGAAAAATTTAATCAAAATTTGGATAGTCAAGGGACTCTATGAGTAGTAACTAATTTATAACATTAAGTAAATATTATGCATTTTCATAGTTTTGTGAAGGTGAGAGTTGTTTTTTTGTTCTAAAATCTTTGCGGTTATAATTAATCAAATTCTTTATCAAATAAATTATGATGATAGGGATAATTGGACTGGAAAACTAAATAGAACACAATCAATTTAAAAGTTGATTGCGTTCAGTTTAGTTTTATTTTTTTCCATAAAGGTAACGATTAGCTATTAACCAAGTAGCAATATACATTATTACGTTAATCATAAATGCGACAACGATGACTATATTCCAATCATGGGATAAATTAGTAGTTACAATTCCCATGATTGTTGTACCAAAAAGTCCACCAATCTGTTTGTTAGCATTTAAAGTTGCACCAGCAATTCCAGATAATTCTTGACCAGCAGCTTCCATAAGAATAGTTGTAGTTGCTGGAGTTAACACTCCGATACCTAGACTCATTAAAGAAAATAAAGGGATTAGGATGTATAGTTGAATTTCATGAAAAAGGACTCCAATTCCATAAATTCCTGCTGCTCCTACAATGGCAAAAATAATTGAGACAGTAGCGAGGCTTCCCACGGAAAATCGTTTTACAGCACGTGCGTAAAATAAATTACCAATAATTAAGACAATCATTCCTGGTAGAATGAGGAGTCCAGAAACCATTGACGAGAGATTTAAATAAGTTTGAAAATAAAGTCCTAATACCAAAACAATACCGTATAATGAAATGTTAACTACTAAACCTAACAGATTAGAGACAATAAAGTTAGCATTTTTTAACAGTTGGTGGGGAACAATAGGTGCTTTACTTTTTTTATCGTGGATTACTAAACCAATAGAAAATAATATAAATAGGAGAAGAAGCAATAAGAGATTTGAGTTACTATAACCGTATTGATTCCCTTCAACAAGGTAAATAACTAGACTTCCGATAGTTGCAACTAGAAATAGATTACTAAAAATGTCAATTTTAGTCTTTGCATTGGCAATATTATTTTTCACAAGGACTAATATTGAAATTACCGTCAAAATCCCCAACGGAATATTGATTAGGAAAATCCCCCTCCATCCGAAGTAGTTAATTATTATCCCGCCAATAAAAGAACCAGTACCGGTTGCGACAGAAATAATAGCTGTCCAAATTCCTAACATACGTGCTCTTTTAGCAGAGTCTGGATATGAAACAAATAAAAGTGCTAATGAACTTGGCATAAACAAGGATGCACCGAAACCTTGAATGAATCTAAGAATAATCAATGTTTCAATATTTGGAGAAAAAGAGCAACCTAATGAGGCAAGTGTAAAAAGTGTCATTCCAATCAATAGAATTCGTTTTGCACCATATTTTGTTGTTAGATTTCCTGAAAGTAAGAGTAAAGATCCTAAAGCTAGTGTATAAGCGTTAATTATCCAAATGGATTGCCCTAATGATACCCTCATATCTGTTTCAATATGAGGCACTGCAAGAACCACTCCTGTCGTATCAAGAACTGCCATAATATATCCTAGGGAAAGTATAAAAAGTAAATAAACTGGCGTTATTGTATTTGTTTTTTTCATCATGCTTCCTCCGTTATTTAGTCAAACGAATCTTCGTTTATTAATAAAAAGTAATATGTTTCTCTTTGTAGTAAAATTATTACTTGAGTATATTAGAGTATATTAAGTAATAAAGTATATTTCTTAAGTACTTCTGAGAATATTTTCAACCCGATCAAACTTATTTATAATATACATAGAAAATCCCCCCTTCGAGTTATATAATAAAGCTTATAACTTAATTATTTCTGAAACAAGAAGGGAAAAAAAGTATAGTATCTATAAAAATAGTAGGAAACGAATGGAGACTAAGAGTATGCAATCTGTGAAGAAATCAATTTGTCCAGCAAGAAGTGTCTTGAATTTACTAAAGGGTAAATATACTCTTGAGATTTTATCAGAAATTATTGATGGTAATATTCATTATGGTACTCTTTTGCGTAGTGTGGAGGGCATTAATCCCAGAATATTAGCTCAACGATTACATGATTTTGAGCAAGAAGGTATTTTATCAAGAAAAGTTTTACCGACATCACCTCCACAGGTTGAATATAAAATGACAAACAAAGGTATAGCTCTAAGAAGTATCGTTGAAGAAATGAAAAAATGGGAAAAAACTTATGGTGATTAAATAGAATTTATATGGTTAATTACTAATATTTTTATTGTTTCTGGATTTATATTTTGTAGTGGGTAAACACTTAAGCAAAAACAAGCAGTTTAAAATAGTCTAAATAATATTGTGAATTTTAGGTATAGATTTGTTAAATCTGCGTATTTTATAGTTAAAAGACGCACCGTTCAGATAATCTTAGTAAAGGTTAAATGAAGTGTTATTTTCAGAAAAATCTGAAAATAGAGTATTAAAGATTTTTTAAATTTATTCAAACAAAAGCTATTGTAACCATTAAGTAAACCTTTTTAAGTTTTCATAGTTGTACTTTTATAGTAGAATAGTAAATATATCAATAACGGGGTTTCCCATAAAAGGAGAATAAAAAATGAGTGTTCATATTAATGCTACAAAAGGCCAAGTTGCTGAATCAGTTTTAATGCCAGGAGATCCATTGCGTGCAAAATTTATTGCAGAACATTATTTAACAGAAGTAGAACAATACAATGCAGTCCGTAACATGTTTGGTTACACTGGTTTGTATAAAGGTCAACGTGTATCTGTTCAAGGTAGTGGGATGGGGATTCCATCTATTATGATTTATGCCAATGAATTATTCACTGAATTTGGCGCAGAGCGCATCATCCGTATCGGTTCTGCCGGCGGTATGCAAGAAGATGTTAAAGTTCGTGATATCGTTTTAGCGCAAGGAGCTACAACAGATTCATCAATCTTCAATAACATTTTCCAAAATCAAGTAACTTTTGCTCCAATCGCAAGCTTTAACTTATTAGATAAAGCGTATCACTTAGCAAAAGACCGTGGAGTTGGCGTTCACGTAGGAAATGTATTGTCATCTGACCGTTTCTATAACGCTGAATTAGACAAGAAGAAATTAATGGATTACGGAATGCTTTGCGTAGAAATGGAAGCTGCAGGATTGTATGCTTTAGCGGCTCAACACAAAAAAGAAGCATTAGCAATTCTTACAATTAGTGACCACCTATTAACAGGTGAAGAAACAACTGCACAAGAACGTGAACAAACATTTAACGATATGATGGAAATCGCGTTAGAAACTGTACGTGCATAAATTTTGAAGTAGAAAGAAGGAACCCGAATGGGAAATAATCCAAAACCTCAAGGTGCTGTTCAAAGCGGTCTTGAGTCGAAAAAAGTTTCCGTTTGGATATTATTTTTAGCTGTATTATTAACGGGAGTATTTACTTATTTTGGAACGAGCTATGCTGCTCGAACTTCACAAAATCAAGTTGTTCAATCTGAGACGTCGAAGGATTCAAATGGTGACACTGCCAAATCAAGTGACACACTTACAAATGAAGAATTAAAAAAACTAGAACTTGTATATAACACACTTGTGAACGGTTATGTTGATAAAAATATTAGCAAAGAAGATCTTATCAACGGAGCCTTAAAAGGAATGGCAGAGGCGACAGGTGATCCATATACGAACTATTTAGTGAACGATGAAACTGCTGCTATCGATGAAACAATGACAGGTTCGTTTGGTGGAATCGGTGCGGAATTACGTTCTGAAAATAACCGTGTGATTATTAGTAATACTCGTGAAGGGACACCAGCTCAAAAGATTGGTCTTCAAGAAAATGACGCTATTCTAAAAGTGAATGGTGAAGATATGGAAGGCAAGAGCATCTCTTATGTTGTTTCTAAAGTCCGTGGGGAAGTTGGAACAGATGTAACCCTAACAATCCAACGTGGCACACAGGAGCTAGAAGTGAAGATTACTCGAGCTAAAATTGCTATTGAAACGGTTAAAGGAACTGTGGATTCAACCGATGCGACAATCGGTCACGTTCAAATCAACTCATTTGCTAAAAACACTGCAAAAGAAGTTGAAAAAGCTGTAACAGATTTACGCGAAAAAGGCGTTAAGAAATTTATCTTCGACGTTCGTTATAATCCTGGTGGCTTATTAGATCAAGCGATTATGATTGCGAATATGTTCGTTGATGAAGGTAAGACTATTCTTAATGTTGAAAATCGTGATGGACAAATCAAGTCATACAAAGCTTCTAAAGACTATGGTACGTTCAAGATTACTGAACCATACGTATTACTTGTAAATGAAGGTAGTGCTTCTGCTTCTGAAATTTTAGCCGCAGCCTTGAAAGAGTCTGCAGATGCAAAATTAATCGGTAAGAAGACTTATGGTAAAGGTACCGTTCAATCTGTAATTGAAGTTGGCGATAACGCTGAATTGAAATACACGATAGCAAAATGGTTAACACCAAACAAGACATGGATTCATAAAACAGGTATCGAACCAACAGAAGAAGTATCAATGCCAGATTATTACAACATCACGATCATCGACACACGTGAAGTTGTAAAAGAAGGCGCTGTGTCTGACAATGTGAAAACAATTGAAACAATCCTTAAAGGGTTAGGATACGACGTTACTGCGGATGGATATTTTGATAGTAAAACAACTGAAGCTGTAAAAGAATTCCAGAAATCAAAAGGTTTATCTGAAACTGGTGAAGTTGATGAGAAGACTGGTACAGCATTAATGAGTGCGATTCGTGATGCATTGAAAGCAAACGATACTCAATACAAAGCTGCTGTGAAGGCTTTACAATAATAAAGGAGGATGGGAATGTACGAAGAAAACCAAGTGGAAAATTCGACCCTGTCTTCCATTGAAGAGAGATTAAACTCTCGTAAGGATAAAGGGAATGAACCTAAGAAAAAACATCCGATTTTAGAAGAAATACTTAGTTGGATTTGGTCTATTGCTGTTGCAAGTATCATCATGGCGATTCTTTACTTCTTTGTAGGTCGTCCATTTACAGTTAGTGGACAATCGATGTATCCAACCCTTCATAATGGAGATCATATGATTATGTCAAAAATTGGCGGTATTAACCGTTTTGATGTGGTTGTATTGAAAGCTCCAGACGAAGATAAAGAATATATCAAACGCGTCATCGGAATGCCTGGTGATACGGTTGAAGCGAAAAATGGAGTTCTGTATATTAACGGAAAAGAAGTGGAGCAACCATTTATTAACACAAATAACGACAAGAAGACAGTCTTCATCGATGATTTCACATTGAAAGAGTTAACTGGAGAGGACAAGGTTCCTGAAGGGAAATACTTTGTCATGGGAGACAATCGAGGCGTTTCAAAAGATAGTCGAATGATTGGATTTATTGATAAGTCTGCCATTGAAGGAAAAGCCGTATTTACAGTATGGCCGCTTAACCGTATCGGCGGATTAAAAGACTATTCATATTTATATCAATAGAGAGTAAAGAGGCAGATTTCTGTCTCTTTTTCTTTTGCTTGTAGAATAATTTTGATTAGAAAACGATTTCATTTTTGTTGACTTTCTATCGAAATATGCGTAAAATAGAAAGGTACATTTTTAAAGGAGGAAGAGTATGGATCAAATTTTTGTGCGTTCATTTGACGCGATGTTAGAACTTAGACATTTTACATCGATTATCCTCGCATGTGTTTGCGGACTGTTAATTGGATACGAACGAAAAGCCAGAAATAAACAAGCCGGTGTTAAAACTCATGTGATTGTTTGTTTAACTTCCGCCTTGATGATGATTATTTCCAAAGAAGCGTTTCTTGATACTCATGACTTTGATTCAACACGTGTCGCAGCACAAATCGTTAGTGGTATTTCCTTCATCGGTGGGGGAATTATCTTCATGCGTGACAAGAAAATTAGTGGACTAACAACTGCAGCTGGTATTTGGGCGACTTCCGGTATCGGTATGGCGATTGGTGGAGGATTATGGTTCTTTGGCCTCGTATGTAGCGTGTTCGTTATGTTAATCCAATGGCTAACACATGATTTTACAAAACAGCATCAAATCTACCAAGCAAGCATCAATGGGACGGTAGGTGATATCTCGCTCGTTCATGATATTTATCAATACTGTGATTTAAAACAATATCAAATTGCGAATGTTGATGTAAAAGATATCGGCGGTAAATACGAAATTAACATTCAGATTGAAAATGACAAACAAATTTCGATTGATGATATTGAAGCAACCATCAGGGAGCGACATATCGACTTCAAGATTAAGAAAGTGAAGTTCAAGTCGTCAGAAAACAATCCTCAATAGTAAAGATGAGACTGAAGCTATTCAGTCTCTTTTAATTTAACTAGGTGGATTGCTATTCTATTTCTAAATTGTTAAACTAATAACATATATTGTTTGTAAATTTTACACTTAAGGAGATTTGTATGATGAATAGAGAAGAAGTCGTTGCATTACAACACCAACGTTATGCTACTAAAAAATTTGATCCAGCTCGTCGAATTTCTGATGAAGATTGGGCAGCTCTTGTGGAAGTAGGTAGATTGGCTCCTTCTTCACTTGGCTTTGAACCTTGGAAGATGCTTTTATTAAATAACAAAGAAATGAAGCAAGATTTAAAATCAATGGCTTGGGGCGCTGTTTCAATGCTTGATGGTGCTAGTCATTTTGTTATTTATCTAGCTCGTAAAGGTGTGAACTATGAAACTCCTTATATCGAAAAATTAATGAAAGAAGTAAGACATAGAAGTTATGATCCCGATTCTGCTTATGCGCATCGTATTAAGAGTTTCCAAGAAAGTGATGCCAAGCTGAACGATGAACGTTCACTCTTTGACTGGGCAAGTAAACAAACGTATATCCAAATGACAAATATGATGAATGCGGCAGTTCTAATGGGGATAGATTCATGTCCAATCGAAGGATTCGATAAAGATAAAGTAGAAGCTTATTTAGAAGAAAAAGGCGTTCTGGATACATCAGAATTTGGAGTATCTGTTATGTGTGCTTTTGGTTATAGAGACGAAGAGATTAAACCAAAAGTTCGTTGGAATACAGAAAGTATTTACGAAGTAATCGACTAAAATTTTTGCATATAAATGAAATCTCAGTGCAATGACAAGGAATTGTTGTTGTACTGAGATTTTTCGGCTCTTTGTCAAATAGTGTTGATGAAGAATTTTAGGAAGGGATTAAGCAACTAATTGTTGCTTAATTCCTTTT
>JABZYV010000002.1:0-78961 GCA_015264955.1 Streptococcus sp.
TCATTGGGAACATGATACGTAATTTACCGTATACAGAAGCACGTAATAACGCACGTAATTGTGTACGGAACATTTCAGGTTCGTTTAATGAAATACGAATTGCACGATATCCTAAGAATGGGTTCATTTCGTGTGGTAATGGTAAGTATGGTAACTCTTTATCCCCACCGATATCCATTGTACGAACGACAACAGGTTTTCCATTCATGCCTTCTAAAACAGCTTTGTAAGCTTCAAATTGATCTTCTTCTGTTGGCATTTCGTGAGAATCCATGTATAAGAATTCAGTACGGTATAAACCAACACCTTCTGCACCATTGTTTACAACACCTTCTAAATCTTTTGGTGTACCAATGTTTGCAGCCAATTCAACTTGATGGCCATCTTTAGTATAAGTTTTTGAGTCTTTTAATTTTTCCCATTCAGCTTGTTGAGCGGCGAATGCTTCAGCTTTAGCACGGTATTCAGCAATCACTTCTTCAGATGGGTTAAGGAATACATCCCCTGTCAAACCATCAACGATAATGATATCTCCGTCTTTAGCTGTTGAAGTCACTTCTTTAGTACCAACGATTGCTGGAATTTCTAAAGAACGAGCCATAATAGCTGAGTGAGAAGTACGTCCACCAATATCAGTAACGAAAGCTTTTACGTATTGGCGATTTAATTGAGCTGTATCACTCGGTGTTAAATCGGCAGCTACGATAATCACTTCATCTTTGATAGTTGCTGGGCTAGGAATTTTAACGCCTAAAAGATGTGCTAAGATACGTTTTGATACGTCACGAATGTCCGCAGCACGTTCTTGCATATAAGGGTTATCTTCCATTCCTGCAAAAATAGAAATAAACATATCTGTTACTTCTTTTAATGCAGATTCCGCATTCACTTTGTTAGATGTAATGCTATCTTTTACTTGTCCAATTAATTCTGGATCGCTTAAAACCATTAAGTGAGCATCGAATACTTGCGCTTCTTCTTCACCTAAGTTTTTCAAAGCAGTCTCTTTGATTAATTCGACATCTTTTATTGACGCTGCTAATGCATCATCCAAGCGTGAAACTTCTTTTTCTGAATCTTCTACAGTCACTTTTGTCACTGTTAAATCAGGCTCAGTCAAAGTATATACTTTGGCAATTGCGATGCCATCACTAGCAGCAATCCCTTGTAATGTTGGTTTCATATTATTCAGCTAATCCTTCTTTTTTCATTGTTTCGTCGATTCCTGCTAATGCTTCTGCTTCGTCAGCACCTTCAGCAGTGATCACTACGTCAGCACCTTGGCCAACACCTAATGACATAACGCCCATGATTGATTTTAAGTTAACAGATTTACCTTTGTATTCTAATTGGATATCTGAACTATATTTGCTTGCTGTTTGAACTAATAAAGTTGCTGGGCGAGCGTGGATCCCTGTTTCTGCGATTACATGATATTCTTTCTTTTCCATATTGAAAGTCTCCTTTGAAAGTAAATTTTTGTTAAGAAATGTACGTTCGAGAGCATGTAAGCCTCAAAAATACAACCCTTTCAATTAATAAGATTACCATTTTTTGAGAGATTTAACAACTATTTAAATACATTTTTTAAAAGCACTTTCATCACAATCCCTATCACACTTATAAAAAAATCTCTCGACTGAAAATTCTTTAAAATTTAATAACTTTTCTTAAATTTGTAGGTGAAAATGAAGCAAAAAAAATGTATAATGGTTTCAAGGAATTTTTTCAGAAGGAGGCTGTGTCTATGAAACTTATCGATATTACCAATTCTCACTCGCAACTTGTCAATGAACAGTTAGCAAATACAGATGCGTACTTTATCAAGGTATATTCACTTGGTCAAACAACTGTTTTCTATGCTGACGCTGCCACTCACCGTGATATTGTAATCTTAAACAGAAAAAGACGTATTAAAGATGTTGAAATTGAATTCGTCGTTCATCGCCTATTCCATATGGAACCAGAAGGTCTAGATATTATTCATGCTGATAACTTTGTTGAAATCAGTATTCCTGTTGAGAAGAAACGACCTACGTTCAATTAATATAGATAAATTGAAACCGCCAACGAATAAATTTCGTTGGCGGTCTTTTTAATTAAGAAAGTAGAAAATTATCATATATGATAATTTTCTACTTTGAATTAAATTCCTACCATATCTAAATAGAGTCGGTGCGAATAACTATCCGTCATCCCTGAAATGAAGTCTGTCGCTAATAGAAGGCGTAAGTATAATTTTTCAACTTCGCTCTTTCCTTCTGCAAAATAATGATAAGAACGTTTTTGACTTTCAGAAATAATACCAATCTTCTTCAACTCTACATAGTCTAACTGACGATTCGTATCATAAGACACGAGAGAAGGCACAAAGCTATCTAATAAATAAGTGAGCGTTGTGTACCCTGCAATCTCTAACCTCAAGATTCCCTTATTGTCATAAATGCGTTCCTCTGACAATTTACGAAGAATGACATATAGATCTTCCGCCCAAGAATTTTGGAATAAGTCTTGGTTGAATGTCCCTGCCATAATTTCATCGTAATGATTCACAAAATTATGACGTGCACCATCGATTAATTTATCACGTAAATCCACAAAGAAACGGTTAACACTGAAGACTTTCTCGTCGATGGTTGTTAACACCCCTCGTGTATGAACGGAATGCGGTGCACTATAGGCATCCGTACTCAAATTCTCTAGTAAGAACTCTCGCACATCTCTAAACGAAATCACGCCCTTTCCAATCGCATCTTCCATATCCGCCACTAAATACGCAATATCGTCTGCAGCTTCAAGAATGAACGTTAACGGGTGACGACTCGTTCCCGCCCCTGTAATCTCCGTCACCGTTTTAAAGGCTTCTTCTTCGGCAAAAAAATACCCTACTTTTTTAGAGGTAATCTCTTCTGTTTTCTTATGAGAAGATGGGTACGTATATTTTAGAATCGTATTGAGCGTTGCGGCAGTTAAATCTAGCCCATCAAATTCACCTTTGAAGTCATGCAACTTCGATACAATACGAAGTGATTGTGCATTCCCTTCAAAACGATAAAAATCATAGACATAAGGACTCGCTAGAAATTCTTCCGCCACATCACTTCTCTCTTTCAAGAGACTTGGCAGATTTTTCTTAAACCATTGTCGAATGATGTCTTCCCCAAAATGGCCATAAGGAGGGTTCCCAAGGTCATGAACGAGACTCGCACATTCAACAATTTTCAATACATCTTCTTGTCGAGCAATCATTTCCTCTTTGCTGATGTCTGGTTTCTTTTCTACTTCCTCTTGCAATAAAATAACAATTTCCTTCGCTAGAGAACGTGCCACCATCGCCACTTCTAACGAGTGCGTTAGTCGCGTATGAATAAAATCAAGACGTTCCAGCGGAAACACTTGTGTCTTATCCTGTAATCTTCGAAACGAAGGACTCGTTACAATTCGTTTGTAATCGTCGTCGAACTCGTTTCTGTGTGTTGCTTCTTTACCAGAAAGACGTTTTGTTGAAAGTAATTTAGACCATTCCATAAATCCTACCCCTTCCGTATTTCAAACTATTATACCAGAAGTTCGTCCGTCTTTGGAATCTTGCGCATTTGACGGATATAAACAGCAATACAAATGATAAAGCAGATAAAGTCGGAAATTGGACCTGAGAAAATCAATCCGTCTACTCCATAACTGGTTGCAAGAAGAATCATCACTGGCAACAAAACAAACATTTGTCGCGTTAAAGAAAGAATCGCTCCTAGTTTTGCTTTCCCGATTGCTGGGAAGAAGGTTGTCACAATTATGGTAGTCCCATTAATAAACGTAAAGAATAAGAATGCTCTTGCATATCTCACTCCAAATTCATAATAAAGAGCATCCCCACTTCCAAACATTTGAATGAGTTGAAGCGGAAAGCCTTCAAATAGAATCCATAAAACCGTCGATAAGATGAGGGTTACTTTCAGTAGTAAATTCATCGTTTCATTCACACGTGAATATTTCTTCGCGCCATAGTTAAACCCTAAAATCGGTTGTGCTCCTTGATTCAACCCAATTACAACTGCAATGAATATAACGAAGATTTTACTCACGACTCCCCCTACCGCAATCGGGATATCACTACCGTAAACGGATTGTGCTCCATATGTACGTAAAAGATTATTCGATACAATTTGTACGACGGTCGCAGAGATTTGGAAAATGAACGATGTTAATCCAAGTGATGCAATCACTTTTACATCCGAAAACGACAACTTAAAGTCGCTACGCTCAAAGCGAACGGATCTAAAACGTGGGATATATGCGAGTAACACGAGTGCTGAAACTACTTGGCTAATGACTGTTGCCCAAGCAGCCCCGGCAATCCCCATATTAAATCCAAAGATGAACAACGGGTCAAGAACGGTATTAAGCAGCGCTCCCACAATAATCGCCATCATCGAATACGTTGCTCTACCATCTGCACGAACCAGTGGATTAAAACCAATCGAAATCATGAAAAACGGAATCCCAAAAGCCGTAATTCCTGCATACTCACTGGCGAATCCTAAAATCTGATCAGTAGCACCAAACAGGTTCAATAATGGTTGTAAAAACAATAGAACCACGCTCATAATCATTAACCCAGCAGTCACCAACAACACCACTGCAGTCCCAGCAACTTCACGAGCATGCTTGTCCTCTTTTCGGCCCAGCGCTAAGTTAAAGTTTGACGCGGCACCAATCCCTACCATTAAACCAATCGCCATACAGATGGTTGTAATTGGAAAGGCAATATTCGTCGCAGCATTTCCTAAGTATCCTACCCCTTGTCCAATAAAAATTTGGTCAACGATATTATAGAGTGCGTTCACCACATTCGCAATAATAGCAGGAATCGCCATCTTTCTAAGAAGAGTTCCAATCTTTTCTATACCTAATGGATTTTGTTTTTCTTCAACTATCATTTAAACGCTCCTTCTCAATAAATTATATATACGCATAAAAAAAGTCCCTCCACACGCGGAGAGATCTACCAATACATTTATCTTAACTTTGCAACCTGATTTTGTCAAACATCCGCTCCCCACTATTTCAACTTCAGAAGCACCAGCGCGCACTCCAAAAAAAGCACTCACGGACGCTCCAATTTTAGCGATAACTAATTTCTCGCAAGACTCGTCTTTTTTATCCGTATTTTGATTTATGGCGATATAAGAAAGATAGCTCATCTTATAAAAGATACGAATAGATTTTTAATACTTCGTTCTGGAGAATCATGCGGATTCTATAAAAGCAGTAATGGGGAATCATATCAAAACGAATTAACGGGAGTTAGGAATTCATTCCTTACTCCCGTTTTTGAGGCTTTGAAGGTGAGAGACCCAAGGCTCGAACCGGTATCCCATTACAGCTTTTATGAAGACATCCGCAATGATTCAAAAGAACGAAAGTTCAATAAAAATGTCTCCCCTCCTATGTTTAATAAGAAGCAGAATTATCCTTCTTAAGCCACCCCAGCCATAAATCAAAACCTTCGGTTTTATTATTATTAAGCACAAAAAAGACTCGTATTGCTACGAGTCTTTGAAAAATTAGTCTTCAAGCGGACGAGAGAAGTTTGCAATCTCGCGTTGTACGTATTCTAAGTACGCTTCAACAGTCATTGATTTAGTTTCTTTAGAACCATAACGACGAACAGTTACAGTACCTTCTTCAACCTCTTTATCCCCAATTACTAATTGATAAGGGATTTTTTGAGTTTGAGATGCACGAATCTTGTAACCCATTTTTTCATTACGGTCATCAAGTTCTACACGCATTCCTAAGCGAGCCATTTTTTCTTTCAACTCACGTGCAGCATCATAATGATGTTCCACACTTACAGGAATGATTGTTGCTTGAACTGGAGCTAACCAAGTTGGGAATGCTCCTTTGTATTCTTCGATTAAATATGCTACGAAACGTTCGGCAGTAGATACAACCCCACGGTGGATAACCACTGGACGGTGAGTGTTATCTCCATCTTCACCAACGTATGTTAAATCGAAACGTTCTGGTAATAAGAAGTCTAATTGGATTGTAGACATTGTTTCTTCTAATCCCATTGCCGTACGGAATTGAATATCTAATTTAGGACCGTAGAATGCTGCTTCACCGATAGCTTCGAAGTATTCTAATCCCATTTCATCCATTGCTTCTTTTAACATTGATTCTGCTTTGTTCCACATTTCATCGTCATCGAAGTATTTATGTTTATCTTCAGGATCACGATAGCTTAAACGGAAACGATAATCTTTTACATTGAAGTCGCTATATACTTCACGGATTAGGTCTAAGATACGTTTGAATTCGTCTTTAATTTGGTCTGGACGAACGAATGTATGTCCATCGTTAAGAGTCATTTCACGCACACGTTGTAAACCAGATAACGCACCTGATTTTTCATAACGGTGCATCATTCCTAATTCAGCAATACGAATTGGTAATTCACGGTAGCTGTGGATGTGGTTTTTATAAACCATCATATGGTGAGGACAGTTCATTGGACGTAATACAAGCATTTCGCCATCGCCCATGTCCATTGGTGGGAACATATCTTCTTGATAGTGAGCCCAGTGACCTGAAGTTTTGTAAAGACCTACATCAGCCATAACTGGAGTGTACACGTGTTGATATCCAAGGCTGATTTCTTTATCTACGATGTAACGTTCGATTGTACGACGGATTGTAGCCCCTTTTGGTAACCAGAATGGTAATCCTGAACCTACTTCTTGGCTAATCATGAATAAGTCTAATTCTTTACCTAATTTACGGTGATCACGTTCTTTTGCTTCTTCACGCATCTTCAAGAATTCTTTTAAGTCTGCTTTATCGAAGAATGCTGTACCGTAAACACGTTGCATCATCTTATTGTTAGAGTCACCTCTCCAGTAAGCTCCAGCAAGTGATAATAATTTGAAGACTTGGATACGTCCTGTTGAAGGAACGTGGATACCACGACATAAGTCTACGAAGTCTTCTTGTTGGTATACAGTAATTGTTTCGTCTTCAGGTAAACCATTAATTAATTCTACTTTATAAGGGTCGTTTGCGAAGATTTCTAATGCTTCTTTACGGCTTACTTCACGACGAACGATTGGGTAGTTTTCTTTAACGATTTTCATCATTTCTGCTTCCACTTCTGGAAGTGCATCTTCTGTTAATTGATTTGGCATATCAGTATCGTAGTAGAATCCTGTTTCGATTGCTGGTCCTACGCCAAAGTGAATTCCTGGGTATAAACGAGTTAACGCATGTGCTAATAAGTGTGCTGTTGAGTGACGTAAGATTCCTAATGCATCTTCGTGATCTGGTGTAACGATTTCGAGAGAAGCATCTTCTTCGATAGCGCGATCGAAGTCTACTAATTCTCCGTTCACTTTACCTGCTAATGCTTTTTTCGCTAAACTTTTGCTAATACTTTCTGCAACTTCTTTTACTGTAATTCCTTTTGGAAACTCCTTAACGGCACCATCTGGAAAAGTAATTTTAATCATTGACATTTTCTTCCTTCTTTCTTTTTGAAATTTCTGAAATAAACAAAAAATCCCATAGTCTGCTACTGCAAACTATGGGACGTCATATTCTACGTGGTTCCACCCAAATTTGTTCATCAAAAAAGATGAACCTCAACGGAATAACGCTCCGATGCGCCTTGCTCTACTGAATTCAAGCAAAGATTCAAAAGTGGTAAAACTATTCCGGATGAAGTGTTGCACCAACCCACTTCTCGCTGAAATGTAACCAAGAGATAGTTTCTTGTCTTTTTCATCATTTTCAAAATATTTAGTTCATTAGTATTTAACCACTAATCTTTCATATTTTCAAGCATTTTCAATTATGATGGATTTCTGTGGTTTTGTCCATCAACAAAATACTCTTTTGCTAAGAAACGAATACGTTCGATTAGACGTTTTGCTTTAAGAAGTTCTTGGTCTCCTTTGTTTGAATGAGCAAAATGCGCTTCTAACTGATCAATCGTGAAGTTCGATGTGAAGAACGTTGGTAATTCTTGCAACATACGGTGTTGTAAGATAACCATCAACACTTCATCTCTAAACCATGCGCTATTCATTTCCGCACCGATATCATCCAATACTAAGATTGGTGTATTTTTAATCGATACTAATTTCGCTTCAACGGTATTTGTCGCAATGGCTTGCTTAATTTCTGCACTGTACGTTGGAACATTGACAAGCGTCGTTTCAACGCCATTCTCAGAAAGCTCGTTTGCTAAAGCGCCCATCATATACGTCTTACCAACACCAAAAGGTCCTGCTAAATACAATCCTTTTTGGTATTCAGTACTATTTGGTTTGTAACTATTGATGAATTTCAACAATTCTCCAATGACATCTTGTCGCTCAGGCGTTAGGGCCGTATCTGAGAAACGAGCCTCCGCGATATTTTTTGGCATATTGATGGAATGAATCAGGCGTTTACGTTTACGTTCTCTTTCCTCACGAATCGCTTCTTCGGTACGTTTGTAATTCACTAAAATAAATCCGTTATGCACTTCTAAACATGGTTCGAGACCTGGAGCTTTCACTTCCTTGTTGTTCTTTCTAGCATCTCTTTCCATTCGAAACTCCAATAACGCAGACATTCCTTTACGAATAGCTTCCGGAGTCAATTCTTCTTTATGTTGTTCAAGAAAAGCTTTTACATCTTCATCTTCAAAGATTTCTTTTTCGATGTTTTGCATGTTCGGCATGCCTTGTGTTGCTCCTCTTTGATCTAAAAATCCTTTTAATCCTTCCAATTCGTTCACCTCCGTTATTGTTGTTCTCTTTGATTACTTGTTTTTAATTTTGCGATTTGTTCTGCTAAATCACTTGAAACTTGTGTGGATTGGCTTTCAGTAGGTACCGGTGTTTGTTTCTCCTTCGCATTAGAATCTTTTGCCCAATCTGGCAATTGCTCTTGATAGCCACCCTGTCTTCTGTAGTTATTCTTACCTGCATTATGCAGTTGTTGTTTTCGTTTCACTTCTCGTTGCAAGTCGCGATTACGTACAGCTTCCATCGCCTCTTGAGCGGTCTTGATTTCTTTTGTGGCCCAGTCGTTGGCAATGGCATCGATAAAGTTTCGAGCCAGTGTCGCGTTATCGAGCTGTACCAAAGCATAGTGGAATAAAATATTTAACACTTCATTTGGCAAGCCGCTAACAGATACTAAATCAAAAATCAATTGTCGTTCTGCTTTTGAGACATAGCCTTTCTTTTGCGCCTTGATACTTGAAACAAAGTCGATTGGCGCCATTCCTTTAGCCGCTTGAATCAATTGCTGGATGGCTAACTCTTCTTCAGAGGCCCCTTCCACCACTTGAGCTTCAGTAGGCTCTACAACAACAGGCTCAACCACTTCTTCGCTTCGAAGTTGTGTCACTTTATCTTGAGCAGCCTCTTGCCCTAATTTCAACAAGAACTCTTCATCAATGACTTTCGTTGTTAAATCCGATGCAATCACTAAGAATTGTGCAATTTCTTGCTCAGTAAACCCATACGCGCGGTATAAGGCATCGACGATTTTGCGAACTCCCTTAGTGATGGAATTCAAATCGACGAATTCTGTTTTTAACAGTCCTTCGATTAAATCCCAATCCACATCCGACGTAAACTCGAATTCAGCTTGTTGCTTGCTATCTAAGACCATACGATTTTCTTGTGCGTGGTTTCTTGTATAAGATTCCATGTTATAAGGAAGTCGGTACGCTTCTTCAAACTGCGCACTGTCGTTTTCTCCTAAGTCGCCTGGTTTTGACACTAAGAATCGTTGTTTTAATTTCTCAAAACGATGACTCCCAATTTGGTTTAACAGTAATGTCGAGAGTAAGGCATCTTTGAAAAAGAGACGCGGAGACGTTGGCGCTTGTAATTCCATCGTGTACGTTTGAGGACGTGAAGCAGTTGGCTCCTTACGATACGTTTTTAGTAACCCAATCCCTTCCAAACGAGTTTTCGCTAAGTAAAAGTCCGGCATTCCTAAATTCGTCATCGACAACAATTCAGAAATGGAGAAGACTTCGCTCTCATATTCCGATGGAGATAACTCACCGTACAAAGTCGCATACAAAAGAGTCGCTTCTTTCCCAATGAACGGAGCGTATAATTGCATTAAAAATTGGATTTCTCTTTCGGTAATCCATACAGGTTGTACCACGAGGATACCGTCTTTAGGCTTATACTGTGCCCACGGAAACTCTTTTGAGTGCATTCTTGTAATTCCTTCCTATTTTTCTTGGCTGTCCATAATCATAGACATTCTTTCTAATTCTTTTAAGAACATTTTGCGGTCTGTAAATTGACGATACACACTTGCAAAGCGAATATACGCAATATCATCAATTTTAGCTAAGTGATCCATCACCATTTCCCCAATAAGAGTGCTTGACACTTCATTTTCTCCCTCTTGGTTGATGGAACGTTCGATTTCATTCACGATATTTTCCAATTGTCCGAGTGATACTGGACGTTTTTCTGCTGAACGAACTAGGCCGTTTAATAATTTTTCACGGCTAAATTCTTCACGATTCCCATTACGTTTAATCACAAGCAATGGCGCTTTTTCTAAGCGCTCGAATGTTGTAAAACGGTAGCCACATTCTTCGCATTCTCTTCTTCTACGAATAGAACGGCCATCATCGGCTGGACGACTATCAACTACGCGAGAACCATTGTTTTTACATTTTGGACATTGCATTGCAAACACCTCTCCTTTTTTGTGCTTATTCGATTTATTATATCATTTTTTAAGGAAATTTTCGAGTAGCCACTGATGGACTTTTTGCTCTAAGTCTTGAAGCGTTCCTTCATTTGACCACACAATGGTCGCTCTCTTTACTTTTTCTTCTAAAGGCATCTGTGATTGGATTCGCTCTAACGCTTCTTGCCTTGTATATCCGTTACGCTTTTCCATACGTGCAATTTGCGTCTCCACAGAAACAGCCACCACGATAATGTCATCACAGAGGCTCTCATAGTTCATTTCAAATAAGAGCGGAAGGTCTAAGACAATTAGAGACTTTCCTTGCTCTTGGTAGTCTTTCATCTTTCCTGTAATCTCTTGACGGATGAGCGGTTGTAGAATGTCATTTACTTCCTTGCGAAGCGCATCATCGCTAAACATTTTTCGCCCAAGTTCTGTTCGGTTTAATGTTCCATCAGCGTTTAAAATAGACTCACCAAAACGGTTCACGAGCGCAGTTAATCCGGCAGTTCCTTTTTCGACGACTTGTCTAGCAACGACATCCGCATCAATCACCGGTACTCCAGAGATTTTAAATAAATTCGAAACGGTTGATTTCCCGCTGGCGATACCGCCTGTTAATCCAATGACTCTCATCTTTTTCCTCCAACACTTCTTGTAAGACCTATGTTAGTTCAAAATGCCCATTGTCGCAAGTTCTTTTCCTGATTAGAGCCCCTATTGACACAAAAATACCGCACCCTCGTATTGAGAATGCGGCATGTCAATTATAGACGTTCGTTTAATTCTTTTGCTAAGTCTTCGAATCCTGGTTTTCCAAGTAAAGCAAACATGTTTTTCTTGTATGCTTCTACCCCTGGTTGGTCAAATGGGTTAACGCCATTTAAGTAACCTGAAAGACCTACTGCGATTTCGAAGAAGTAGATTAAGTGTCCTAATGTGTAAGCTGACATATCAGGAATGTTCACTACAAAGTTTGGAACTTGACCATCTGTATGAGCAAGTAATGTTCCTTGGAAAGCTTTTGTATTTACAAAATCCATTGTTTTACCTTGTAAGTATCCTAATCCATCTAAATCTTCTTCTGTTTCAGGAATTGTTACTTCTTCATTTGGTTTACCCACTTTGATAACTGTTTCGAAGATGTTACGACGACCTTCTTGGATGTATTGTCCTAGTGAGTGTAAGTCAGTTGAGAAGTTTGCACTTGAAGGATAAATTCCTTTGAAGTCTTTCCCTTCTGATTCACCAAATAATTGTTTCCACCATTCAGAGAAGTATTGTAATGTTGGTTCGTAGTTAATTAATAACTCTGTCACTTTTCCTTTGCGGTATAACACATTACGTGCTACAGCGTATTGGTAAGCTTCGTTTTCTTTTAAGTTTGATGAGCTGTATGCCACACGTGCATCCTCAGCCCCTTGCATTAATGCATCTACATCTGCACCAGTAACTGCGATTGGAAGTAATCCTACAGCTGTTAATACTGTGAAACGTCCACCGACATCATCTGGAATCACAAATGTTTGGTATCCTTCCACATCTGCTTCTGATTTTAATGCTCCACGAGCGCGGTCAGTTGTAGCGTAAATACGATTTACAGCTTCTTCTTTACCATATTTTTTAATTAATAAATCTTTGAATACACGGAAAGCAATCGCTGGTTCTGTTGTTGTACCAGATTTAGAAATTACGTTTACAGAGAAATCACGATCTCCGATTAGGTCGATTAACCCTTGTAAGTAAGTTGAGCTAATGCTGTTTCCTGCAAATAATACTTGCGGAGTTTTACGTTTATCGCTTGGTAAGTAGTTATAGAAAGCGTGGTTTAAGAAATCAATCGCTGCACGAGCTCCTAAATAAGAACCACCAATACCGATTACCACTAATACTTCAGATTCTTCTTGAATCTTTTTAGCTGCTGCTTTAATACGAGCGAATTCTTCTTTGTCATAGTCGCGTGGTAAGTTAATCCAACCTGTGAAGTCGTTCCCTGCTCCTAATCCTTCGCGTAAGTCTTTATCTAACGCTGTTACTGTTGATTGTAAATTGTCAATTTCTTCTTGGCTGAAGAAATCTAATGCTTTTGAATAATCAAATGAAATGTGTCCCATTTGAATGCCTCCTTCGTATTCAATAACGATTTTTTTATTAATTTTTGTTTTTATCTTTTACAAATTTTTCTTGTGCTTCTTCGATCCACTCTGGCAACTTCTTCGCTAAGCTAGAAAAACCAATAGATGGAACATAGCGTTTGCGATTTTTCTTAATGCGTTGCGGAACATCTGGCACATCGAGTTTTTCCAGCGCTCGAATCGATAAACTAATCTTATTTGAGAATTCATCGACGTCAATGACTTTGGCTGTCACTTCTTGTCCTACTTTCACAAAATCATGCACATTATCCATATATCCATGTTTACACTCAGAAATATGAATCAAGCCTTGTGTATCTTCATCTAGCTCCAAGAAAACTCCGTAATTTTGTACACCCGTTACTTTAGCCGTAACGATGTCGCCAATTCTAAAAGTTTTGCTCATAGAACCTCCTACGCTTTTACGTCCATCGATTCAATGACAACATCTTCTAGAGGACGGTCTTGCGCATTACGTTCTACGCCTTCAATCTTAAGAACAACGTCCATACCTTCTACGACGCGTCCGAATACTGTATGACGGTGGTCTAACCAAGGTGTTCCACCAACTTTAGCGTATTCTTCAACGATTTCTTCAGGCCAGCCGCCATCTTTTAATTGTTTCAACATTTGTGCGGGTACTTGTTTTGCTGTAACAATGAAGAATTGAGATCCATTTGTGTTTGGACCTGCATTTGCCATTGATAAAGTTCCATACAAGTTGAATGCTTCTCTTGAAAATTCATCTTCGAAAGTACGTCCGTAAATAGACTCGCCACCCATACCAGTTCCAGTTGGGTCGCCACCTTGAATCATGAAGTCTTCAATCACACGGTGAAAGATAACTCCGTTGTAGTATCCATTTTTCGCATGTGTTACGAAATTCTCCACTGTTTTAGGTGCTACTTCAAGGAATAATTCCAATGTAAAATCGCCTAAGTTCGTATGCACAGTCACGAGTGGATTCTTTTCATTCACTTCGTTCAATTGTGGAAATTGACTCATTTTTCCATCTCCTTTTAATTCTTACTGATGATTGCTCATCTAACCTCCTCTATTAAACCACAAAAGCTAAACGGGTGCAATTTAGCGTTCTTATCCACCTTAATAAAAAAATAAAGAATATCTACAAATTTTCCTTAGTGATTTTCATTGTTTCGTGGTATAGTATTTGAGTATAGAAAAAAGAAAGAGTGAAAGTTTAATGACAATATTTCAAAATTATCCATTAATCGCTTCAATTTGCTCGATTCTATTTGCACAATTTGTTAAATTCCCGATTGCACTCTTCTCAAAGAAAGATGGTGCACACGTTTCGTTAGTTACTAGCACAGGTGGAATGCCAAGTTCTCACTCTGCTGCAGTTAGCTCGCTGATTACAGCGCTTATTATTGAATACGGATTTGCTTCTCCACTCGTTGCAATCGCAACAACGTTCGGTTTAATCGTGATGTTCGATGCCATGGCCGTTCGTCGTCAAAGTGGTGAACAAGGAATTCTCCTACAAAAATTATACGAAGAGCAAGTACGCGAAGAATCAAGCGCATTAAAGCATGTTGAAATTGAATCTGAAGATGATCCAATCAATCTCTTCGACACAGAAGAAAACAAAAAATTAATTATCAAAAAATATCTAGGTCACAAACCTGTTGAGGTGTTCGCCGGTGTACTAACTGGTATCGCAATGGCCTTTATTTTAAGAATGTTCTATTAATTCGGAGGTAAAAAGTGACTCAAGAAATTGTTGATATCATTATTATCGGCGGTGGACCTGTTGGGCTTTTCACCGCCTTTTACGCGGGCTTACGCCAAGCGTCTGTTAAAATTATTGAAACTTTGCCCCAATTAGGTGGGCAACCAGGAATGCTTTATCCTGAAAAGATGGTTTACGATATTCCAGCCTTTCCAGAAATTACGGCTGGGGACTTAATCGAGAACTTAAAAAAACAGCTCGAACGTTTCCCTGAAACTCAGTTCTGCTTAGAAGAAGAAGCACTCGAATTAAACAAAACAGACTTCGGATATGCGCTTGTGACTTCTAAACAAACGCACTACGCGAAAACAGTGATTATCGCTTGTGGAAACGGCGCGTTCCGTCCACGTAAACTCGACGTCGAAAATGCAGAAGCTTATGAAAACAGCAACCTGCACTACTTCGTAACGAACTTAGAACGATTACGCGATCGTACTGTAGCCATCTGCGGTGGTGGCGACTCTGCGGTAGACTGGGCACTAGCCTTAGAACCAATCGCAAAGAAAGTAACGATTGTTCACCGTCGTCCACAATTTCGCGCACAAGAACATAGCGTGAAACAACTCGAAGAATCAAGCGTCGACATTTTAACGCCTTATCTTCCAGACCAAATTATCGGAGATGGCAACACTATTCAATCCGTTGTATTGAAACACGCTAAAGGCGAAGATCAAATCGAACTTCCTGTTGACGACTTTATCGTAAACTACGGCTTCTCTTCTTCTATTGGAGGAATGAAGAACTGGGGATTCGAGGTTGCTCGCAACACCATCGTGACCAATAGCCAAATGGAAACGACTCTACCTGGCGTTTTTGCCGTTGGAGATATCGCAACATACGATGGCAAAGTAAAAATCATCGCTACTGGATTTGGTGAAGCCCCTGTCGCAATTAATGCTGCGATGACTTACGTGAATCCAAATAGCCGTCCAAGCACGATTCATAGCTCATCCATGTTCTAACCGTTTACAAAATTTCAAAAAGAACGCTCAATTTGTTTGGGCGTTTTTTGCATTTTGTGTTAAAATGAAAAGCTACTCTTTTTAAAAGGGTTTCATAATTTGTTAAAAGGAGGATTTTTCAGATGAAAAGCCCAAAAGAATTACACGAACGCTGTTTAGAATTATTATCGGAGCGTGGTGTAGAATTAGAACAAATTGCTGAATTAGTTTATTTCTTACAAGAAAGATATGTACCAGGATTAACGAAAGAAGAATGCTTATTAAACGTTAATAGCGTATTGAAAAAACGCGAAGTTCAAAACGCCGTTATCACAGGTATCGAAATGGATAAATTGGCAGAAGAAAAGAAATTACATCCATTATTAAACGATATTCTATCTCAAGACGAGCCTTTATATGGTGTCGATGAAATCTTAGCATTATCGATCGTAAACGTATATGGTTCTATCGGATTTACAAACTACGGTTATATTGATAAAGTAAAACCAGGAATTCTAAAAACATTAGATGACAAATCAACTGGTAAAGTAAACATCTTCTTAGACGACTTAGTAGGAGCTATCGCAGCCGCTGCCGCAAGCCGTCTAGCACACAGCATTCCAGCAAAAGAAGAATTAGACTAATCATGCAAAAAGGATGAAGCACCACGCTTCATCCTTTTCTAAATTTATTGAGTGATACCTTATACGGTATCACTCGATTTTTTATTCTCCTAAAATGAGTCCCGCAAATTCTTCAGCAGTGACTGCGCCAAAGTTATTGCTTAAATCGATGGCACTTAAGACTTCCACTAAGTCTTCTTTCACCATACGAACACCTTTTAGTTTTTCTTCGACTTCTTGTACATTTCCTTTAGCAAAGAAATCACCGTAAATACGGCAATTTGAAATTCTACCTTGTTCCACTTCTAAGTAGCATTGAATCGTTCCGCACGCAAAACGTCCATCACGGTAATCACTATATTCTGGAGATTGGCCATAATTCCATTCCCAGTTTTTATATTTAGAAGCTGTGAGTTCATCGATTGCTTTCCAATCTTCTTCCGTTAACACATAACGTTTCGCTTCATCAATCGAGTTAATTCCTAAAATCTTACATGTGATTAAGTTTTTGAACTCATCTACCGTCACGTTTTGATACTCTGGAGCTAGGTATGGTCGAATACTTCCCACACGCGCACGTACCGATTGGATCCCTTTTGATTGTAATTTCTTCTTGTTTGGATTCAAGACTTTTTCCATCGCATCATAGTCCACGTCTAATAAGAGCGAGAATCCACCGTACACACGACCGTTACTGATGGTCATCGCAGCACCAGATACTTTTTTGCCTTCAATCGTTAAGTCGTTACGACCTGTTTGTTCAACGGCTGTTGCGCCGAGTTCGTGTAGGGCTTTAATCGCTGGTTCATACGTTCTCTTGAAATCTCCGAAGATTCCATTGTCTTGAATTAAGTAGCATACATTCACGGCACCAGAATCCACGTATACGGCACCGCCACCAGTGTCACGACGTACAACAAGAATATTGTTTTCTTTTAAATACTCTTCGTTTACTTCGGCAATTGTATTTTGGAATTTTCCAATTTCTACTTTAGGGTCGCAGTAATATGGGAACAAGATGTCATCATCTAAGAAGACATTACTTTGCACATATACTTGCATTGCAAGCGCTACTGCTCCATCTTTTACATATTTTCCATCACGGATTGGTTCGATTAAATACATTGGTTATTCTCCTTTAAGCTCTTGATATGTCCCATGAATTAATGGGGCGATGTTTTCTGATAATTGTACGGTCTGCTCTCTTAGTGCCAGCGGAATCCGGTAATGTTTATGATTCATACTTACAAACAGCGCATTTGGATTGGCTTGTACGCATTTTTGGAACGGTGTTTTAATAAATTGTGGCGTCGTAAAGCCCACTCCGATTTCTAAAAAGAGCACCTTATCATTTTTATGTTCTTCTAAAAACGCATCATAGCGCTCTTTTTGTGCAAAGAAATCTGCTGACTCGACCATTCCTTTTTCGGCATTACGCTTATTAATTTCAAGCGGCGCTCCGCATTCTGGACAGAACGGAATCAGTTCATAAGGTACTTTCATGTCCTTTTGTTCCGCAATCATCTTACGGACTAATGCATCATCTTGATACGTTTTTGGATGACAGTGCTGGCTACATTGGAAAAGTCCATACTCCCCTTGAATATGATAAACTTTCTCTTTGTCATACCCGGCTACCCAAAACGCATTGTCCGCATTTGTCGTAATAATATGGTATGGCTTCGTTTTAAGCATTTCTAATAGTTCCACATACGATTGCCCCACAGGTTGATCTAAGTAGTTGAGCGCGATAAAACGACTTTGAAACGCCCAATACTCTTCCCAACTCGGAAAATGAAACAAGCTCGCCTGTAACATATCTAAAAATTGATACTTCTCGATAAAATCAGGAAAAGCGTCTTCGAATCGACTGCCAATATAGGTGAACCCATCTGCTGCCGACATCCCAGCACCGATACCCACCACGATGGCATCAGCTTCCTGGAATAAGTCCGCCAGTAGACTAGCTTCAGTCGTTCTTTCATTTTGTAATGCATTCCATTTCGTCATTCTACTGTTCTCCTGATAAATAATTCTGATAAATTGATTGGTCTTCCTTGGTATACGTTGAAAAGACAACAGTCATTGTTGAAGCTGTCTCCGTCAACCATTTTTTCACAGTATCTACCGCAATACGCGACGCAGGTTCTTTTGGAAAACCAAACTCTCCTGTTGAAATCCCGCAAAAAGCAATCGAGGTTAGGCCAACTTCTCTTGCTGCTTCCAGACAACTCTTGTAACAACCAGCCAGTAACTGTTCACGAAGCGGCGTTACTTTTTGCCCTGGAGGCAAGAAGGGGCCTACCGTATGAATAATGTATTTCGATGGCAAGTTGAACGCTGGCGTGATTTTTGCTTTTCCAACAGGTTCTTTCTTTCCTTGCTCGTCCATTAAATGATGGCAAAAGCTTCGAAGTTCAATCCCTGAAAAAGTATGAATCGCATTATCAATACAGCGGTGATTCGGAATAAAACATCCAAGCATCTCGCTGTTCGCCGCATTCACAATCGCATCGACTTTCAGTTCACATAAATCCCCATAATAGAGTTTGATTTGGTCATTTGCTGTTGGAACACAATCCGACAAAGTCTGTACTCTTGGTGAATGGTACTCTTTTAAATATTCTTTCTCTAAAGCGATATATTCTGCAGAAGCCTCTTTTGGTTGACTTACATTCACAAGCCCTCGCCATTCCGCTTTCAACTCTTCTGGAGTTTTTCCTTTAACTGATACGGTTTCTCCTGATTCCTGAGCCAGGATTTCAATCATTTGTTTGAGCAACTGCTCTTCTTTATGATTATTCATCTTCTAATGCCAAGAATGCTGCTTCATCAACATTCGTTAATGTCACTAACCAGTGTTCTTCTGGTTTTTCAGAGTTTAATAATTTAGGATCTTCTGTTGCCGCTAAATTTCTAGCTACGACTTTCCCTGCAAGTGGAGTCACAATCGACATCACTGTTTTACTTGCTTCTAAACTTAAGATTTCGTCTTCAGCTTCTAATTCGTCATCCATGTTAAATTGAACGAATCCAATTGTACCGACATCATCTTGAAGTTCTGGAGTCATACGAATCGTGTAGTTTTCTCCTTCTTTATCAATCCATAAAAAGTTAGCAAATTTTCTCATTTTATCTTTCTCCTTTATATAATTCAGCAAGTAATTCTACTGAACGTTTTCTTTTTTCAATGGAACCGACGAGCGGAATAAATAATAACTCGTCAGGATTAGAGACTGCTCTTAGCGTCTCCATTTGCTCGTAAACTTCACGTGGGTTTCCCACAATGAGTCGACTGCGGTTGCTTGCGATTTTTTCACGGTCACGCTGAGTTAATTCATATGTTTCCACATCTTTTCGTGTTGGGAAGGTATGAAATTCTGAAAAATCTTGTTTTCCAAGCATCCATAAATCTAATGGTTTCGCCATCTCTTCGGCTTCTTCACTCGTATCTGCAATAACCACAAATACCGCTAGTACGAAGTTGCTTGGCTTACTATGTGGGCCTGACTTAAAGGTGCTACGATATTTCTTGGAAAGACTTTTCGCCAACTCCACAGGGTCTTGAGGAATATACGGAAATACACCATATACAAAACTCAAACCAAGAGTTGCCGCTGACTCAATCGACTGACCTCCCATTCCAAGAAGGAACTGCTCTGGAACAGTCGCCACTTCTGGAACGACCACACCTTTATGACGCGCTTCATTTAAATAGTGCTGCAATTTTTCTAACCACAAGGCGTATTGCTCTTTCGAATAAAGCGACTGCAAATTACGACCTACAAGCGGCGTTCCTGGGGAATTACCAAGACCGATATCCACACGTCCTGGGAATAGTCCTTCTAGCGTTGACATGATTTCAGCTACTTTATACGGCGAATAATGAAGCCCCATGATTCCACCCGAACCAATATGGATGTTCTTCGTGTGGCTAGCAAGGTACGGAATCACCACTTCTGGAGCACTAATCGAGAGCGCTGGCACATTATGATGTTCACTCACCCAGAATCGATGAAATCCAAGTTCGTCTGCTAATTGCGCCAACTCCAATGTTTCACGAACAGCTTCTGCGCTCGTCTTTCCTTCATCTACGAGACCATAATCTAATAGACTAATTTTCATCCGTCTCTCTCCCCTCGTAGTTCGCTTCTAACCCTCTGAAGAAATCTCTGGCTTCTTTTTCAAGCGACTCTCCAAAGTCCATTAAAGGAACGATATCCTTGAAAGCCGCCTTTGGAATCGCTAAGGCTTCGAGGGCTTCTGGTTTAATCGTTAATTGAATCTCTGATTCGTTGCCTTCTTGAATCTTCACGGCAAATTCTGGATCCGTGATAAATGGTGTTGAAAGACCGACTAAGTCTGCATTTTCTAATGCTTCGAGGGCTTTTTCTTTAGAATTAATGCCGCCTGAAGCAATCACTGCCACGCGTCCTTTTAAGCGGTCATAGACGACTTTATTCACGAGTTCGCCTTGATGCGGTCCTTTAGCACGAACTTTATTTCTGAAAACATCATGTCCCCAGCTTGCAATGGCTAAGTAGTTAATATTCAATTTCTTAAGCGCCTCTTCGAAGAACTCGAGAAACTCATCCACGGTGTATCCAATTTGATTTCCACGCGTTTCTTCAGGAGTCGCACGGAATCCAAGAATAAACTCATCTGAGGCATATTCATCAATCACTTCTTGAACCGCCGTTAAGACTTCCATCCCGATTCTTGAACGGTCCTCTAATGTCTTACAACCATACTCATCAGTACGCTCATTTGAGAACGTTGAGAAGAAGGTTTGGATAAGTAATCGTTGTGCCGATGAAATTTCTAGCCCGTCAAATCCAGACTGGACGGCAATTTGTGCAGCACGGCGATAATCTTCGATGATGCCATGAATTTCTTCTACCGTTAATTCTTTCACTTCATGTGGGAACGGCGATCGTAATGTCATCGCACTAGGTCCATATACATAGCGGTCACGGTTTAAGGCATGACTTGCAAAACGTCCTGCATGCGTTAATTGTAAGATGGCTTTTGCTCCACCTGATTTCATCGCTTTGGCTAGTTTGGTTAAGCCTTCGATGTCGTCTAGAGAAGTCGCACTAAAACCATACTCGAATAGCTGTCCGTGCTTGTTCACGTAAGCCGCCCCTGTAATTTGAAGGGCTGCAGAGTGTGCACGACGCTCGGCGTATTTTAAATCATCCTCTGTAATATGACCTTCTTTCGTTGAAGAGTTCGTTACCATTGGCGAAAGCACAAATCGATTGTCCAATGTGACTCCTTTTTTTAGTTCAAAAGGCTTAAATAAAGCTTCTGTTTCTAACACACTTTCACTTCTTTCTACTGTTTTGTTACTTGTAATAATTGTTCTTGTTCAAACCATTCTGCAATTTGAAGAAGCAAATCTTCTCTTCCTTTTGCGGCAGCGAGTTGCACGCCCATCGGCAGTCCGTCTTTGGTGTAGTGAACTGGCAAGCTAATGGCGGGTTGACCAGTAATATTAAACCGCTGGGTAAATGGCGTATCGGCTACGCTCTCTTCGAACATTTCCCAGAGTAATTGCTGTTTCTGGTCTTTTGTAAAATCATCAATGCGCATTAGTTTGGATTGTAAATCCGCGGATAATTCATACGGATGAAGACTCGGCGCCGCCTGTGCAACTGTCGGCAATAATAGCACATCGTACTGCTCGTGTAACTGCGACATCTGCTCGGCATAATTATCCCAACTTGAAGCCACTTTAGAGTACTCCATCCCTGAAATATCCAGGCCACTACGATAAATCGCCCATGTCATTAGTTCCATATCGTCACGCGTTACTGGACGCCCTAGCCAGCGCTCAATATTTTGGAACATCAATGCTGTCTCCACGGCACTAATAATATAAAATCCTTTTTGCAGAGCGATACCGTCGACAGGATCCTTTTGTAAAAGCGTTACGGAGTGCCCATGATTTTCAAAGAAATGTGCAATCTTCATCACGGCATCCACCGAATCCTTAGAGACCGCTTCTCCCACTGGTGACTGTAACAACACGGCCACTCTTAATGGTTTTATTTTTTCTGTTTTATAAAGCTGTTCGTAACTCAGTTTCGGTAATGGAAATGGGCTTTCCATCTGGCACTCTTGCATATGGAATAATAAGTTTTTTGTATCTTGAACAGTTTTCGTCAACGCAAAATGAACGGGGGCGCCATTCCATCCACGGTAAGAACCTGGGCCGACAATCACACGACCTCTAGAAGGTTTCAGTCCAATCAGTCCATTATGACTGGCAGGGATTCGAATCGATCCACCACCATCACTTGCTGCTGCAATTGGTGTAATTCCGCTTGCTACAACAGCAGCTGCCCCTCCACTAGAGCCTCCAGCGTTTCGCTCAAGATTCACCGCATTTCGAACAGGACCATGGAGAGTGGCATCACTGACGGTCTTGAATCCAAATTCTGGAGTATTTGTCCGTCCCATAATGATAAAACCGAGTTCTTCTAGCCGTTTGACAAAGTTATCAGTCTGAGCGCTTTTTACATCCTTGAATAAACGCGAGCCATATGTACAGATGCTTCCTTTTTGTTCTTGCCCTAAGTCTTTTAGAAAAATAGGAACTCCCGCAAATGGTTGATTCGTCAGTTGAAAATGTTTCGCTTTTTCAAGCGCCTCTTCATATTGCTCATAAACAATGGCATTCAGAGAAGGATTAAGCGTGTGCGCGCGTTGAATCGTTTCTGTTACTAATTCTAATGGACTCACTTTTTTCAAACGAACGGCTTCGGCTAAACTTGTCGCATCCATCACTTCATCACTTCCCTTTCACTAATTAACAAGCCATTATACCCATGAACACCTCTCAATTACAAAAGTACGGCCTATAAAAACACAAAAAAAAATAATCTCTAAAATCAGCACGATTTCAGAGATTATTTTAATGACAATCGATTTAATTTTTATGCTTTTTCCATAGGAAAACTAGTAAGAGAAGTGACGAAATAGAAATGAACATTCCAAGATATAATCCTGGTGGCGTATAACTCCAAACAATCTCGTGTTCTCCTTCTGTCAGCGAAACACCCATAAAGAAGCCAAGCGCTTTTTTCACTTCTTGCTTCTTACCATCCACCGTCACGCTCCAACCAGAATGGTATGGAATCGTAAAGGTCGCAAAGGACTGCTCACTATTAGTTACAGTGACATGTGCCTTCACCATCGCGTTTGTATACGACTCAATTGTAATATCATTTGCTTTCTTATATTGCGTCAATGCGTTTGCGAGTGTTGTGATATCAATCGTATAGAACTTGAAGCCACGTAAATCCCATTCTTTGGCTTTCGCGTCCTCAATCGCAAAGGTAATCATCTGATTTAAATTCCCATTTCCAATCATCCACAATTGGTTCTCATGGAATCGATTTTCATACGGATAACTGATACCATTTAGCATTACTTTTGATTTAATCACAGAGCCCGCTTGACGTTCTGGAATTTCCACAAAATACAATTTGTTTGGTTGTAGATTGAACTTCCATTCAATTTTAGCCGATTCACTTTCGTTAGTAAGCGTGTATTTCTCCGGCCCCTTCGTTAAATTCGTCGTCACAGGTTCGCCTACATTAACCTCCGTCAGTGCATTTGTTCCAGAGAGTCCAATGACTTGCAAGAGCTGGTTAAGATTGGCTACTGGTTGATTTTTTTCAAAAGCAATATTGGTTGCTGTATTTTCATTCGTTAAATAGCCAAGAGAAAACGCATATGGATTGCGGTAAACCACAAAATCCTTCACTTTGCCTTCTTTAGCATACATGCCGCGTAAATCCGCAAAGACACGGTTTTCATCGCCGTCCATCATAAATCGTGATACGCCAAAGAGCGAATCTAAAATCACATTACGATTGGTATAGTTCGCAACCGATTGAGACGTTGGGAGGCCTAGATGGCTCATCTCTTCAATTAGAGAATGCTCAAGACTCGATGTGAAGTGTGAAGCACCATTATAGCCAAACGCAATCGGGAAATTCGCGTGCGACAATCCTTTATGCATTTCCATTCGCGTAAACGTACTTTGATGGCTATACCCTTCTTTATCGAAAGCCATCGCAAATTCCATTTGTTCCTGTAATCCTGCATAACCGAAAAAATAAGGTGCTCGTCTAAATCCGACAAAGGAACTCACCATTAACTCGACAATCACGACTCCGGCCGTTAGTTGTAACCTACGAACTCTTTCAGCTCTTCTAAAGAAGAAGGCTAGTAAGATAATCGTCCAAATAATAAACGCGAGTATTTTCTGTGAGGTCTCAACATATTGCAGACTTCTTAGAGTCGACAACACTAAAATCGTACCAAAGCCAAAGATGGCCACTAAAAATTCATTCAAGCGGAATTCATCTTTCCACTGCATTAGACTTTCGGATGCTAGCACTAGCATAAAGCTATTGGCTACCCATGAATTTCTGAAGTAGAAACCAACCGGGCGTTGTCCCATATGCCAAATTTGATCGAAGCCTTGAATCGAAAACGAAAGCAGTAAGACAAGCAACACGACTGTCGCTGCTAATTTCTTACGAAGAGTAATCTCTCTTTTAGCAAAGAAAGTACATAACCCAAAGAGGCCTAAACCACCGATAAAGAGTTGTGGTAATGCTTTAGAATCGCCCCACTCTTTTTCACCAAAGGATCCTAAGATGAATTTTTGCGGCATAGCGACTAAATCATTCACAGGATTCCAAGACCATGCAAAGGTGCTTCCCGCACTCGCCTTACTTTCTAATAAGGCGCTAAAGACGGGCAATAGCCAAAATGCTGCAAGGCCAACTCCAATCAGTGAAAATAACGCGACTCTCGCTATTCTCTGTACGGCCTCTTTCAATGAAGCATCCGACGAGAAGACGACATAAAATGTATAGAGTGCCACAAAGAGACACATCATATACCCTGTATAAAAATCCGTTATTAAACTAATGGCAAGAAACAGCGGTAATTTCACCGAACGCTTCCCACTTGCCACCTCTTCAATTCCCAAGAGAATAAACGGAATATAGACCAGATTATCTAAGAAATTAGGATTATATTGTTGCGATACGACAAAACCGCTAAGAGCATATGACGAAGCCAATCCTAACGATAACCAGTAATGTTTCGATACGCCTTGGAATTTCTTTTCTAAGAAATATCCAAAGACGACTCCCATGACCCCAGCACGTAGAAGAGGAATCACGTAGCTAAGGACTTGAAAACTTGAAATTGGAAAGATCACATATAAAAACGTGAATGGACTTAAACTATTAAAGCCCCAGACACTTGGCATGGCTCCTCCAAGTGACTTCTCGAAGGACCAAAATAGACCACTAAAATCTCCACTCCAAAATAGTTTATGCAATCCGATATAAAGCGGAAAATATTGAGAAAGAAAGTCTCCACTATGAATCGAATTTTGCGAAAAAGGGGTCAATCCTAAACTTAGGAAGACCCCCAACATCACCACAAATGGAACGAAGAATAGCGAACTATATTTTAATTTCATTTTTGAAATTGTCATTATAGTCTACTCCTATTCAATTAAATCCATTTTTTATAAATGGCTAACACATAAATACAAATTGATAAGATTGAAATTACTAATCCTGCCATAAATCCTTCTGGCATGTATGTCATCTCAATCGTATGTTCACCAGGTGTAATTTGGAAGGCAAGAAGACTATCCCAAACTTTAGCCGTTCCAACGACTTGACCATCGACTTTAACCGTCCAGCCTTTTTCATATGGAATACTTGTCATCATCCATGTGCTATCGTCTGTGATATTCACAGTCCCTTGAATATGACTATCATCCCAATGAGTGACTTTCATTCCTTGAAGTTGACGTTCTTCAATCATGCGGTTTACTAAGGCGCTATTTGAACGCGCTAGGCGTAAACCTGACAAGTTGTACTCGTCATCTGTGTCAATTTCAATCGTTAAATCAACGGCTTTTCCAAGTGAATCATGGGCCACTTGAATAAGTTGTGTTTGTTGGAATTTATCTTGGAAGTCATACGTATTTCCATTGAGTAAAATTCTCACTTTGTTTTTATTCGTATGAGAAAGTTTTTGAGGAATCGATACCCAGTAATCTTCAGAAGACTGCGGTACTAAATGATACGTAATTGTTCCTGGTTTTGATGAATCCACACGTTTATACGTTTCTGGTTTAGAAGAATCAGGAACTTCCATATTATCCAACTTCACTTCGTTGGCAGCTAGAAGCGTTAAGTAGTTCTCACTTGTTGCTCCCATCGCTTGAACAATCTTGTTATGGTTTTGAATTGGTTGATGATTTTCCAGTTTTACATTCACTGTCGCATCATTCACACCATAAGCGATTGGTAAGATCAATCCTGTTTCATATGTCTTCGTTCTTGTTGCTTCGTACACTGGTTCTTTCGACGTAATATCTTTACGCGTTACCATATTTCCGAATACATACATTTTCGAAGTATCAGGATATTCTTTTGTATACACTGGTTTTGGCGCCACTAAGTATTTCACTGAGAAGAGCGCATCTTGCAGCGGTGTTCCTTGATAGTACGTTGTCGCGTTAATCCCGTTATTTCCTAAGCGGTCAAATAAATCACGCGTACTATTTTCTAAGTTCGAACTAAATACTGATAAACCTGGGTAATCGACCATAAACGGATCGTTTTTACTTAAGTTAAATGTCTTATTGATACGATAGAAATCCGTATCATCAGGACGAATTGGATTGATGGCATCTTTCAATTGAAGAACCGCATCGTGGTATTTATACGCATCTGTATATCCGACACGCGACTGAACAATGGCCGCATTGGCTGTCAATTCAACCGTCGTTAATACTGCAATCACTGCCCATGGTTTCTTCGCTTTTGTCCAGAACAAGACAAGAAGCATAATCATGAAAATACCAAGAGTCGCAATACGTTGCCAAATGGTTAAGAATGAATGTTCTTGGAATTGAACGATCCCAAAAATAATCGCCATTCCCACAAATAAGATGCTTGCTTCTTTTGCGGTAAATCGTTCGACTTCGCGTAAGCTTAAGTAAGCTAGGTACACTAAGAAGAAAGCGATAATCCATGAGAAGCGGTAGAAGAATCCAGCCGGGTTTTGTCCCATATGCCATAATTTACTTGTAAATTCATGCGCACAAGAGATTAAGAAAACAACAAGCACGAATCCTGCTGCAACCTTACCCCATTTTGTAATTTTCTTAGAGATAAAGTAGTAAATGGTTCCTAAAATCCCGAAGCTCGCCACATAAATATTTGGCAAGTTTGGACCTGCTGGCCATGAATCATTATCGAATGAGCCAAGGAATAATTTCGATAAAATCTCAAGCGGGTTAATTTGCAATGTCCACTCAAATTTTAATGAGTTTTGCAAACCACCTTTTGTAGAAACTAAACTGATGATGATTGGCAATAGAATCGCCGCAACCATCCCGACTGCGATGATTGATGCGCAAGCTAGTTTTAACATGCGTTCAAAAATCACTTTTATATTTGTAAATTCTTTTGAACGGATGACATAGAATAATGCGTAGATGACTACGAAAATACATGTCATATAACCCATATAGAAGTGTACAAATAGCGCTAGCGCAAGCATTCCGATATAGCCTCGTGGAGACTCATTATCGAGCACTTGTTCTACCCCAATCAGTACAAGTGGCAACATAATCATGCCATCATAGAAAATTGGGTTCATTTGGTAGCTGACGTTAAATCCGTTTAAGGCATAAATCGTCGCTACGATTGGAAGTAAGTAGGCTTTTTTCTTTAGGCCGTCATAACGCTTCACAAGGAAATGCGTCATCGTAAGTCCCATTGTTCCGTAACGCAATGCGATAACAACAGGAACAATCCATTGGAAGTTTTCTTCCGAGAAGAATAGGAATAAGAAGTTAAATGGACTTAATAAGTTAAAGCCCCAAATTCCAAGCATTCCCCCACCAATTGATTTCGAGAAGGAATAGAAGAAGCTACTCCAATCCCAGTTTAAGAATAGATGTTTGAAATAAGCATAGAGCCCAATGTACTGCGCGTTAAAGTCAACCGCCATCAGAGATCTCGCACCAAACGGGAAGAAGCCATCAATCGCCCACGCGATAAACATGATGACCATCGGCGCAAGGAAGCTTGCTAAATAGACCTTTTTCTTAGTCGTCATGTTGCTCTCCTTTCACCGTCATATTCGTTTCATCTACTAAGTAATGCGGACGTTTCTTCACTTCGTAGTAAATCTTACCGATGTACTCTCCTAATACCCCGATTGAAATCAATTGAATTCCACCAAAGAGCACGACAGAGAAGATCGTTGTGAAGTATCCACTCACAAGTGAATCCGGCGCTACGAAGTATTGAACGAATGTCCAAAGAACGTAAGCTAGTGAGATTAATAAACAGAATAAACCGAAGTTAATGCACATACGAAGTGGCTTATCGTTGAATGATAAAATTCCTTGAATCGCATAGTTCAACGAGAACTTCAATGAGTATTTCGTTTCACCCACTGTACGAACTTGGTTTTCATATTCGATAACTTTTTCTTTAAATCCAATCCAAGAGAAAATCCCTTTAGAGAATCGGTTGTATTCTTGTAATGAAAGAATGGCACGAACTGCTTTACGGCTGAATAGACGGAATTCAGAAACTCCATCCATTAATTCGATATCCATCATTTTGTTTGCAAGACGATAGAAATGTTTTGCTAAAAATGTACGGTGTGGTTTTTCACCCGTACGTGTACGACGAGCACTCACAACGTCATATCCTTGTTCATACGCTTCAATCATTTGTGGAAGAAGTGCAGGTGGATGTTGTAAGTCCCCATCCATTAAAATCACAGCTTCTCCTGTTGCGTATTCAAGTCCTGCAATCGTTCCAGCTTCTTTCCCAAAGTTTCTGCTGAAACTAATATATTTTACGCGAGAATCACTATCCGCGATTGCAAGCATTTTTTCAAAAGTACGGTCTTTACTACCATCATTAATAAAAATAATTTCAAATTCCGCTTTAGTAATTTTATTGATTTCTGCTACTAAGGCGTCATACATTTTCTGAATCATATTTTCCTCGTTATAAAACGGGATGACAATTGATAATTTCATTATTCCACTCCTCAATCCTTTAAATGTTCATCTCTTATATCATACCATTTTTTTGTGTGAAATTCCGCTCATATGCGAATTTTTTGGGTACAAAAAAACGAGAACTCTTCCTTTTCGAAAGAAGCTTCTCGTTTCTTACTGGTTTAAATTTCTTTTAATCGCTTAATCGCAACGTTTGTCCCTAAAAGCCCCACCAATAAAAAGGTGAATACGACGGCAAAGCATAGCATAAAGAATTCCTCTGGCAATGCTAAAATAATCGGGTCATTTTTCGGATCGAACATCCACGCATCATTGTTAAAGAACACTTGATGGAACTTTACAAAGAGCGTATCGAAGAATGCTGCAATCGCAAAGCAAACGACAAATGGAATTAAAACGAGCCATCTGATTGGTCTACGTAATTGCCATGTTTGTCTTCTTTGTCGTAAATATCTCACGCCAAAGAAACTGATAAGCCCTGAAGCGAGTAATACTGCAAAGTTCACGAAGAAAAGACGTTTCACTTCGAAGAAATGGAACAATCCTTGCTGCGAACTTGGAAAATCAGTCATCTTCAATGTATCGTTCAATGGATTCGTTAAGTACCCGATGAGTTCATGGTAGTTCATCTTAAGTGTATCCGCACTGTAACCAGTGAGCTTTTCCACTCCAAACCAACCAATCGACCAGTGATACATCGGCTCAAAGAAAATCACGAACGTAATTCCTAAACTTAAAAAGAAGAGGAATAGCGCGATGGAAGTAATCCACTTAGGCACGCGGTAAGTTCTTGTTAAATAGTCCATTCACTCAAATCCTCTACCAAGTGCGTTGGTTGTTCTTCCACTTTTTCTAAGTCTTCACGAGTTGAAAATCCTGTTAATACCATCAGTGTATCCATGCCGTATTGAATTCCGGCTTGAATATCCGTTTGGTAGTTATCTCCAACCATTGCGATATCTTCTTTTGTAAAATGACGGTCTGGGAATTTAGTGTTTAAATAATCCAATGCAGACTCCATAATCACGCTACTTGGTTTACCGATAATAATCGGATCTACTTGTGTCGCTACTTTTAAGAAACCAGTGATGGCACCTGACCCTGGAATTAGGCCTTTTTCGCTTGGTAAGTTTGAATCGATATTCGTTACGATATAAGTTGCACCATTACGAATCGCAAGTGTTGCTGTTTCTAAGTCTTTATAAGTCACATTACGGTCAAGCGACTGCAACACGACTTCTGGGTCTTCAGAAACAAGCGTATATCCAGCAGCTTCAACTTGATTTTTAATCGCTTCTTCCCCGATGACCATGACACGGTTCACGTTGAAATGAGACTTCAAGTAATCCACTGCCGCAACACCGCTTGTATACACTTCGTCTGCAGAAACTTCAGTACCATAGTTCACACGTAAGTTTTCAGCCACTTGTGCAGGTGTTTTTGTAGCGTTGTTTGTTACAAATAGGAATGGAATCTTGGCTTCTTGCAATCTCTTAATAAATGCTTCGGCCGTTGGAATACGGTCTTTTCCGCGATACATTGTTCCATCTAAATCAATAAAATATGCTTTATACATTTAGTTACCTCTTTGTTGGTTTTCTCGAATATGGAATCCTTTCTTCTGAGTGGATTTCATAGGGCTCTTCTTCACCTTGCTACTTGTTGGTTTCTCCACTTCTTTCATGGAAAAATGTTGCGAAGATTTCTTTTGTTTTGGTTTGAAGTTATTGCCTTCATATTCTTTTTCTTTCATCGTTTCTTTCGGAATAAATTCTTTCAAATTAAACGATTGATCTTTTTTCGTCTTTTGATTTGTCTCATTATTGCGTTTCTTCTGACGGTTTTGAGACTTCTCTTTAAACTTACGCTTGTTATTTGAACGGACTGGACTATCTAAATCCGCCGGACTAAATACATGTTCTCTGCGTTGATTGTTTTGACGTTTGCGTTGATTATTGCGTTCACGTCTTGGACGTTGTTGTGTTTTTTCTTCTTCCACAACTGGCTTATGTTGCGCCTCTGGGTCCCTTTCCAATACGAAATATTGGCATCCAAAATTGCAATATTCCAATAAATATTCTTGTAAATAATCGATATCGCGGTCTGGAGTCGCCAATTTATGCGAATGTTTGAAGAAACCTTTCAAACGTAATTTCTCATGGCCCCAGTCGCCAACGATGTAATCATAGCGCTCAAAAATATCATTATAGCGCTCGTTTAACGCTTCAATATTAAATCCGTCACGGTAATCTTCGACGATTTCATAATGCACATCATCAATCATCACGGTTGTATCGCCAACCATTACCGCACGCTTCACTTCTTCTTCAGGCGTTGTCACAATCTCTTCTAAGACTTGACTTAATTCCTGTGAAAGTGTTTCTGCTTTCTGTTCAGTCATGATTCTTCCTTTCTTTGAATACTAATTCTTTTTCAATAATCGTTCTTAATAAATCTGGATAAATAATTTCGTTGTCCCCTTTTTCTTCAATGATTGGGAAAAATGGAACGAATCGCATATGGTCTGGGCAAACAAACGTAATGAACTCATCGTCTGCTAATCCTTTGCCGTCTACAACGACTTCGCCACTAGCGAGCTGGAATCCTGTATAAAGGATCTCTCCAAACAGTTTACCACGAAAACCATATCCACGAATAGCTTTTTCTAGTAATTCAGGCTGCTGTTCTTCAAAAATTTGCAATAGTTGTTTGAAATCCGAAACTCTAAAGCGACTCTTGTTCAAGTGAATCGGATGTGGCATACACTCATGCAAATCGAACTTTGTGAGAGGTCCTTCTTTAAACGGTACTACGAAAAGTCCAGTATAAGTAAATGCTACCGAAACTCCAGTTTGTCTCGTCATCGCTTCTAGCGAGAGAAGAGCTAGTTCCTTCACAGAATATGCAGGAATATGTGGGAGTACCACTTCTTCTTTCAAAAGCGCAATCCCTTCTTGGCGAAGAGCTTCTCCTTCATCAATAGTCGAATCCTCTTTTAAATCCTCTACTGCAATCATTTTGTCCGAAATAGGAATTAAGCGACTCCCTTCTGTCTTCAAATGAAGTTCGCCAATATAAGCGCCATACTTAAATCCACCGGTTAGCAGTGTCTGATTTACCCATTTTCCTTCTTCAAAGAAATGATGCGTATGTGCTCCAAGAATCACTTGAATTTCTGGATAAGTTTCGGCAATCAGATGGTCCATTTCAATTCCTAAATGTGACAGTAAAACAATTTGATGGCCGTCTGCTGCAAGCGTCGGTACAAGGCGCTTCAACGCATCCATCGGCTCTTCAATCAAATAGCCATTTGGACCATAGCTTTCTGGATACGATGCCGTTAGTCCAATGAAGGTGATACTGCAGTCGTCCACTGTTTCGAAGTGAACTTCTTTTGCAAAAGGAGGCACTTCTCCGGTTGTTGCCCATTTTACATTCGAAATGATGACTTCGAACTGGCGCCCTTCATAGGCTGCCTCTAATTCAAGCGGTGTATACGCCGTCCCTTCGTTATTTCCAAGGGTCGCAAAATCGATTTGCTCTTCGTTCAACACTCTTGCAGCAATCTTTCCGTCTTCTGCTTCGACCAGTGGATGAACACGGTCAATGAGGTCTCCTAGATCAATCCCAAATACCTTCTGCCCTTCTTTTTCAAGCTGGGCTCTACGCTCAGTCATAAAGCGCGTTTGCGTCTTTATGGAATGAAAATTCGAGTGCATATCGTTGATGTGAAGAATCGTTACTTCACTCATGCTTCCACCTCATCTGGATGATTTTCGAATACTGTTGCTTGTGTTAACTGTTGTAAATCCTGTGGTGCAATTTCTAATTGAAGACCACGTTTTCCCGCAGAGATACGAATCGTTTTTTGCTCCATCGCATGATGCTCGATGAAGGTTGGGAATTTCTTCTTCATTCCAATCGGTGAACATCCTCCGCGTACATATCCTGTTAATGGTTCCAGTTTATCTAGTGATAATAATTCTACGCGTTTATTTCCTGAAACTTTCGCAATCGTTTTTAAATCTAATTCGCGGTGAGCCGCAATACAAGCGACTAAATGTCCAGTCTTATCGCCTGTTAATACGATGGTTTTGTAGACTTCCTCAACGGGAATCCCCATCCCCTGCGCTGCATGAATCGCATCAAGGTGTGCTGTATCCACATCATATTCATGAATGGCATATGGAACTTTCGCTTGTTCGACCATTCGAACTGCATTTGTTTTGATTACTTTTTTCTTTTTCACGTAAAATCACTCCTTTTTCCATTTTACCACAAGGAGCAATCTATTTGAAATCTCCTTTCATCTTCTTTTGTAACCTTTTGAAAAATAAAAATCCCTAAGAAAACTCTTAGGGATCTCTGTTCTAATCTAATAAACTAAGGCGACGAATGAAATCAGCATTCGATTTCGTTTCTCTTAATTGCTTCACGAGTTGCTCACTCGTTTCAAGCCCGTCTCCTTTAATGGCATGACGCACTTTCCAAATGGCTTCTAGCGTTTCTTGCGAAAGGAGAATGTCTTCTTTACGAGTGCCTGAACGTTTCACATCAATAGCCGGGAATACTCGTCTTTCCGCTAACTCTCTTGAAAGATGAATTTCTGAATTTCCCGTTCCTTTGAACTCTTCATAAATCACATCATCCATACGGCTTCCTGTTTCCACTAACGCTGTGGCAAGAATCGTTAAGCTTCCGCCCTCTTCAATATTTCTGGCAGAACCAAAGAATTTCTTCGGACGGTATAAGGCAGCGGGGTCAATCCCACCGCTCAACGTTCTTCCTGAAGGTGGAATCGTTAAGTTATAGGCACGAGCAAGACGTGTGAGGCTATCCATCAAGATAATCACGTCACGTCCATCTTCTACAAGACGTAGCGCACGTTCCAATACTAGTTCACTAATCTTAATGTGGTTTTCTGGAAGCTGATCAAATGTTGAATACACCACTTCCGCATCCACTGTCCGTTCGATGTCCGTTACTTCTTCAGGTCGTTCATCGATGAGTAAAATAATCAATTCGGCTTCTGGATAATTCGTTGTAATTCCATTAGCGATTTCTTTTAACAAGCTTGTCTTCCCTGCTTTTGGCGGAGCTACAATAAGTCCACGTTGCCCAAAACCAATCGGACAAATTAAATCCAACATACGAGAAGCGATACGACCACGTGTGGTCTCTAGCACCATTTGCTTTTCAGGATACAATGGTGTAAGTCCTGGGAAATGGTCACGCTCTTTAGCTTCTTCAGGATCCTTGCCATTCACAAATCCAACTTGCATCAAGCCATTGAATTTCTCACCTTGACGTGGCGGACGTGCTGTCCCACTCACAAGGTCCCCATTTCGAAGATCGAAACGGCGAATTTGCGAAGAAGAAATATAAATATCTTCCTGACTGCTTGAATAGTTAATCGGTCTTAGGAATCCAAAACCTTCTGCACGATTAATGTCTAAGACACCTTCCACTTGGAAAAATCCAGTGGCTTCTTCTTGAGCACGAAGAATCGCAAGCGCCAATTCCTTTTTATTCATTTGACCGTAATAAGGAATTTTATAATGTTTGGCAAAGCCGTACATCTCTTTTAAAGTTTTTTCTTGTAAGCTTTGTAGCGTTACAGTTTCCACTTGTTCTGACATAATGCCCCTTCTTACTCTTCAATCATCGTAATATCGGCACCTAATGCTTGTAGTTTTTCAACAATATTTGAATAACCACGTAGAATATGTCCGATATTTGAAATCTTCGTTGTTCCTTCAGCCATTAATCCAGCTACCACAAGTCCAGCTCCTGCACGAAGATCGCTAGCCGCCACTTCTGCACCGACTAATGGTGTTGGCCCTTCAAATGTAATGATATCTTCGATGACTTTCCCACGAGCGCCCATACGATTTAATTCTGGTACGTGACCGACACGTTTTGGATAAATTGTATCGACAACCATTGCCGTTCCTGTTGCTTTACTAAAGAGCGGTGTGATGGTTTGTTGCAAGTCTGTCGCAAAGCCTGGGTAAGGCATTGTTTTAATGTTCACGGCTTTTAATTCGTCTGTTGGGAAAACATAAATATCGTCTTCGCCAACTTCCATCTTCACGCCCATTTCGTTCATCTTCGCAATCAGACTTTCTAAGTGTTCGAAAATCACGTTTTTCACACGAACGCCTTCACCAACCGCTGCCGCAATTGATAAATACGTTCCCGCTTCAATACGGTCTGGAATAATGGTATGCGTACATCCATGTAAGCTTTCCACACCTTCCACACGAATGATGCTTGTTCCGGCACCTTTAATATTGGCACCCATTTTATTTAATAAGTTTACAACGTCGATAATTTCAGGCTCACGCGCTGCATTTTCGATAATCGTTTTTCCTTTAGCACGAACAGATGCTAGCAATACGTTAATGGTTGCACCTACAGACACAACGTCCATATAAATTTTCGTACCAACAAGGCCTTCTTCGCCAGTAGATAAGTAGATAGCACCATCATGGTCTCTCACATCAGCACCAAGCGCTTTGAATCCTTTTAAATGTTGGTCAATTGGACGAGGGCCTAAGAAGCAGCCTCCTGGAAGTCCAACAACCCCTTCCCCAAATTTAGCAAGAGTTGCTCCCATAAAATAATATGAAGCACGCATGCTTTGGATTTTCCCTTTTGGCATTGGGATTGATTTCATTTCTCTTGGGTCGATGGTTAATGTTCCATCCACAAATTCTGTTTTCACATTAAAATCATTCAAAATTTCAATTAAGGCATCTACGTCCTGAATCTCAGGGACACCCTCTAACACGACTGGTTCATTCGCGATAATAGCAGCCGGAATTAAAGCTACTGTACTGTTTTTAGCTCCACTAATGGTTACTTCGCCTTTAAGTGGTTTACCGCCGTTAATGACTAATTTTTTCATACTCAAATTCCTTTCACTAAATGTTCTCAATTATTATACCATGTTCACACTAGAATCCGCTATCTTTTAATCATTTATATCTATTGTTAACCTTTAGAACATTTACAGTTGACAATCGTTCCGAATCTGTTACACTTAAAAACATGAATACTGATGAAAGGAGGACATTATGAGCACTAAACAGGACGTTTTACGTCTATTATATAGTACCGTGGACAAACCTCTTTCAGGACAAGATATCGCAGAACAACTGAATCTTTCTCGTACTGCTGTGTGGAAAGCCATCCAGCAATTAAAAAAAGATGGTTATGAGATTACCTCAAGCACAAAAGTTGGGTATCAATTATCCAGACAGACGGATTTGTTAACCATTGAAGGCATTCGCACTCATTTGGGAGAGGAGCTTCAAGACTGGGATATTCAAGTTTTTGAGACAACTACTTCAACCAATGATTTGGCTAAAACATACGGCGCATCAAGCTCGAGAGTCCCTACCTTCTTTATTGCAGAAGAACAAACAGCAGGTCGTGGACGACTAGGAAGAACATTCCTCTCTCCACCAAAATCTGGACTTTATATGAGTATCTGTATTTTCCCAGAAGGTGACTTGGATAGTATTTCGCTGATCACTTGTGCTACTGCAGTTGCGGCAACACGAGCGGTGGAATCCTTTATCCATGAAAAAATTGGGATTAAATGGGTGAACGACCTCTACTATCACGATAAAAAAATCGCCGGTATCTTAACAGAAGCCGTGACGAATATTGAAGCTCAAAAAGTCGATGCACTGATTGTCGGAATGGGAATTAACTTGCATATCGATGACGCTATTATTCCAGAGGATTTAAAACCGATTATCGGTTCCCTCTTTTCTCCGCAAGAAATTCCAGACGGTTTCAGCCGCAATGAATTCGTCGCACGTTTCCTAAAAGAATGGAATCACTGCTACGAAGATATCAATGCCGGTAAGAGGGACTTCATGGAAGAATACAAAGACCATTCCATTATTGTCGGCAAGAAAGTCAATGTCATTAGCGGTATGAAAACATATCCTGCCACTGCAAAAAGCGTGGACAATAACGGGCATCTTATCGTCCAAACAGATGACGGTGCCATCCATTCATTATCTTATGGCGAAGTAAGCATTCGCCCAGAAAACTAAAAGATTAGGAGTTAAACTCATGAAAAAATTATCGATTAAAACAATTGTGCTCGCAGCACTTTTAGGAGCACTCTGCTATGTATCTAGCTACTTAAAAATTCCGATTGGTCCAGTACCATTCTCAGCTCAAACAGCCACAGTGATTTTGGCATCATTACTATTGTCACCAGTTGGCGCTTTTGCTGCTCAATTTATTCACTTCCTATTACTTTTCTTATTAGGAGGAGGAACTACATTATTTATTTCTCCATCATTTGGTTTTGTTATTGGATTTATGGTTGCTGCTCCTGTGATTTCATTTATCGGAAACCGTATTAACAATATCTTTGGTTGGGTGATTGCCGCTCTTGTTGGTGAAGTCATTTTCTACCTCATCGGAATTCCGTTTATGACCTTTGTATTAGTAGGATTACAAGGAAAGAACATAGATCTTCAACAAATTCTTGGCTACGGTTTATATCCATTCATTCTTCCTGACTTAGGAAAATTAGTGGTTGCCGTATTCCTTGCAGATCGTATTAAAGCCATTACTAAAAAACAGTCTTAAAAAGCATAAAAAATAAGCTAGGCATGATGCCTAGCTTATTTTTATTGTTCAAGGATTAACCCCAGAATTTAACTCCTAGTACATTTCCTAAGAAAGCAAGACCGATTCCGGCAACTAATAGAAGAACGATACAACGTAATGGCGTCCATTTTTTACGCGCTAATAAGTAGTAAAGTCCTAAAGTAATTCCTAATGGAATTAATTTTGGTAATACACCATCTAAAATTGCTTGGATAACAATTGGTTTTTCACCGTTTGCGATTTCGATTCCTAATTTAGTACCACCATAAAGGCTAGTTAAAGCCCCAACAACGAATACTCCAAGGATTGAAGCAGCACGAGTGAATTCTTTGGCATTTGCAGTAAAGATACCGATTGCGTCAGTTCCTAAGTTATAAGACCAGTGCATTAACCAGTAACGAATTACAAATTGGAAGATATTAAATACCGCTAAGAATAGTAATGGTCCAGCGATGCTTCCTTTTAATGCAAAGTCTGAAGAAATACCGGCTACGATTGGAACTAATGTGAACCAGAATAAAGCGTCACCGATACCACCCAATGGTCCCATTGCAGCAACACGTACCGCACGGATTGTTGGGATATCTGCTTTGTTTTGTTCAAGAGATAATACAATCCCCATTACGAATGTTACTAAGAATGGGTGAGTATTAAAGAACTCTAAGTTATGAGACATTGATGCTGCTAAGTCATCTTTGTCTGTGTGGATTTTTTCTAACCCTGGTAAAATACCGTATAACCAGCCACCTGCTTGCATACGTTCATAGTTGAAAGAAGATTGTAAGAAAATTGAACGCCATGCCATTTTGTTTAACGTTGCTTTATCTAAGCGAGGAGCAGGCGTTTGGTTTTTATAAGAATCTGGAATATTATATGCCATCTTCTTCACCTCCATCGTTCACAATGCTAGCACCCGCTGTTTTGAATTTTGTTTGGATTTGGAAATCCCAGTATGCAATTGCAAAACCAATGAACGCTAATAATACTAATGCTGAACCTTCTAAGCTCTTGCTTGCTGATACAATATTTGCTAAAGCAAAACCTAAGAAGTAGAAGCCCCATAGTTCTTTAGAAACCATTACTTTTAGTAAGATTGCGAACCCTACGAAGCGCATCATACCACCGGCAGCACCTAATCCTCCCATGAACCATTCAGGAATAGATTTAGTTAAAGTATCCCCGATAGCTTGTCCACCGACGAAGAATAATACAACTACAAGACCAAAGATAGCTCCTAATGCAGCCATTGCTAAGTAGTTCAAGCGAGCAATTCCTTTTGGATTTGCATCGTGTGCATACTTATCAGCCACAGCCATCATTGGTGACATTAAAGCAAAGATTAAAGTAACGCCGTATTGACCTAAAAGCGCAAATGGAACAGCAGCACCTACTGCAGCAGCTGGTTCTAATTTAAGGCTGATAGCTAATACTGTCGCCATAATTCCGCCGATTACGGCATTAGGTGGTTGTGCTCCACCGACTGGCATGTTACCGATTGTCATTAATTGGTAAGTACCCCCAACAACTAACCCTGTTTGTACGTCGCCCAAAATAGCTCCGATCACTGGACCCATTACGATAGGTTGGTATAGTGATTCTAAAAAGCTGAATTGGTCAATCGCAGCAACAAAAGTTACAAGGAATACTAATAAGATTTGAATAAAACTTGCTTGCATATTCATTGACCCCTTTTATAAATAAAAATTATTGGAATAATTTCGAAACGTCTTCTTTTCCTTCAGTTGGTACTTTCTGAATTTCAAGTTCGACACCTAACTCCTGCAGTCTTCTGAATGCAGCAACATCTGCATCATCAACCGCAACAACACCTGCTACTTGGCGTTTTCCTTCCGCCATGTGCATGTTCCCAATGTTAACCTTCTTGATTGGCACTCCTCCCTCTACTAATTTCACTACGTCTTGAGGATTTTCACAAATGATGAAAATCAACTGACGGTCTGCTGCTTTCCCGATGACATTAATCGTTTTTTCAATAGTGAAATAACGAGTTTGTGCACCAGTTGGAGCAGCCATATCCATTAACCCTTGACGCATCGGATCCGCAGCTACTTTATCGTTAGCAACAAGCAGTAGGTTGGCCCCTAAGTAAGATGACCATTGAGTTGCAACTTGACCGTGAATCATACGATTGTCAATTCGTGTTAATAAAATATTTGGCATTACTAGCTCTCCTTTCATAAAAAGCTAAATTCATTATACATAATTCTTCGATTTTTTGGAAGCGTTTTAGTAAAACTTTTTTAATAAATTCTTCATTTTTGAGTTTTTATTACATTTTTGTATTGCTAATTTGTAAAACATTATATATAAATGCTTTTTCCACCACTTTGATGTCAGACAACTCTCACTAATCTCTACAAATATATTTGAATTTCTTCACAATTAACAAAGTCCCCCCCCTCTAAATTTTTCCATAAAAAAAGAAGCTTAGAATCTAAGCTTCCATTTCACTTTATTTTGATTTTCCGATAATAGAACTAGTTCCACTGATAGTGACAATCACACCAAACGCAATGATAATCATTCGATTGACCATCTCTCCTGAGACAAAGAAACTTCCAGCGATAATCAGAACTCCTGCTAAACTAACGAGTAATGTTTTAGCAAGGGATCCTTGCTGTTCATTTTTCTTCGCTCGGTTTAAGTCTCCTTCTTGAACTCCCTTTTGCACCACATACTTTGGCAAAATACTTTTCAGATAAGCAACTGTCGCAAGCGCGTAGAATAACGCTCCTACAAATACGCATAGCAACACATCACTCGGAAAGAAACTATAGAAAATAGCTCCTAGTGCAAATGCAATAACAAAGCGATGTCTAAAGGCATTAAAAGTCACTAAGTCATCTGTCGGTATATGATAAACCGTCTTTAAGAATGGCAGATAGAAATAATCCTTACCGTCAGCTCCTGTATAAAACTCTCCAAAAATCGATTGCATACAGTCACCGCTTATAAGACTTCAGAAATTGCAAAACGAGATACCGTAATCACGACACCTTTTGCAATCTCAACATCCACTTTTTCTTCGTCAACTTTCTTTACAGTACCATATAATCCATTCGCACAGACAACACGTTTTCCAACTTGTAATGCTTCATGTAATTTTTCAAAATACTGTTGTTGACGTTTCATATTTTTTCTTGAGAAGAAATAATAAATCCCTAAAATTACAACGACGAATACGATAAACGTAAGGGAACTTACTAAAATAATATTGGCAGTCATTAAATCCCATCCTCGTCATCAAATTCATCAATGTCATTATTTTGAATCGTTGGTAAGCTTACTTGTTGGATGGCTTCTTTACCAGCTAATAAGCTTTGTGTTACCACGTCTTGCGCACTTGCAGCAAATTCACGTAACATTGCAATTTCAATCAGCATTGGTAAGTTTGTTCCAACAACAACTTCCACATTTTCAAAATCAACAGAAGCTAACATAGCAGCCTTAAATGGACTTCCTCCTAAAAGGTCCGCAAATACAACAATCCCTTCTGTTTCTTCTTGCAATTCAGCCATTGCATTTCTTAAATTATTTTCAAGAGCATCCATTGGATCACTTTCTAAAAATGGTACCACGCGATATGCCGCTTGTTTTCCAGCGATCATCTCTAACGCTTGTCCCACTCCAACAGCAAATTGTCCATGCCCAGTAAGAATTAACCCTATCATTCCAGTTCCTCCTAAATACTTAATATCTTAATACTAGACCAGGTTTCATTAAATAGCAAGCACAAATTAATGCGTTTTCATAAATTTCCGTGAAAATAAAACGTGGAGCATTGACGTTTCACTGGGGGGTGACAATACTCCACGTTTAAAAGCTATACGAATATTTTTGTTTTACCGATTAGAACAATTCTTTGTAGAAAGCAATTGTTTCTTCTAATGTTGGCATGAATGGGTTACCTGGTGCACAAGCATCGATTAACGCATTCTTAGATAGATATTCGAAGTCGAAGTCTTTTTCTTCAATTCCTAATTCAGTTAATTTCTTAGGAATACCTACTGTTTCAGAAAGAGTTTCGATTTCTTTGATTGCGTATGCTGCACATTCTTCATCAGATTTACCTTCAGTTTGTAAACCTAAAGCTTTTGCAACATCACGGAATGCAGCTGGAACACGTTTTGCATTTTCGCGTTCGATTACTGGTAATAACATAGCACAGCATACACCGTGTGGAAGTTTGTAAACAGCACCTAATTGGTGAGCCATTGAGTGAACATATCCTAGTCCAGCGTTGTTGAATGACATACCGCCTAAGAAGATTGCGTTCACCATACCTTCACGAGCTTCGATGTCATGACCATCTTTAACCGCACGTGGTAAGTATTCTTTAATTAATTCAATTGCACCAATTGATAATTTCTTAGTAACGCCGTAAGCACCTGGAGTTACTAAAGCTTCAACCGCGTGAGTTAAAGCATCCATACCTGTTGCTGCAGTTAATGCTGCTGGTTTAGATACCATTAATTCAGGGTCGTTTACAGAGATTAAAGCTAGGCTGTTTTTATCAACCATTACCATTTTAACTTTTCTTTCTTCGTCTGTAATTACGTAATTGATTGTAATTTCAGCTGAAGTACCAGCAGTTGTGTTGATAGCAACAACTGGTAAACCTTTTTTATCAGATTTGTGTAATCCTTCGTAGTCTTGAGGTTTACCACCGTTTGTTGCAATTACTGAAATACAGCTTGCACAGTCTTGAGGTGATCCACCACCTAAGCTGATAATGAAGTCACAGTTATTTTCTTTTAATGCAGCAACCCCATCGTTAACATTTTTACAAGTTGGGTTTGGTTCTACATCAGAGTAAATAACGAAGTCTACACCTGCTTCTTTTAAAGGTTCTGTGACTTTAGGAAGAATATCACTTGATTCGATAAATTTATCCGTTACTAAAAGAGCTTTATGATATCCTAGATCTTTTACGTAAGGTCCAATTTCTTTAACGACTCCTCTTCCGATTAAGTTAATAGCTGGTACATAAAATGTTGACATAATTTTTCTCTCCTAACTAGTAAGTAAGTTTATAAAACACCTTTTTTCAAGATGATGTTTCCGTACAAGGCACTTTCTCCTGTTTGAATCACTAGATAAGCGTCTTTAGCTTGTTCGTAAAACTCAAATCGTTCGAACTCTTTAATCGCTGCTCCTGGGTGGCTTTCTTCTAAGAGACGTTTATATTCGTCCCAAATCACCGGAACAGTTGGATCTCCCGGAACGACTTGCATTAATCCTGCTTGATATGAACTGTAAGTATCTAATGGCAATACTTGTAGAATTGCTTCTAAAGCTACTGGAACACCATGTCCGTCCATACGAATCACTCGTTGGCCGATACGATGAGCTGGGAAGTTTGCGTCCGCAAGTACCAATTCATCTCCATGTCCCATCTCCATTAAATATTTCACAAGTTCTGGGCTTAAAATTTTAGGAATTTGTTTTAACATTACTGAATTCCTCTCTTCACTTTATTGAATTTCAAGCGAATTTCTTCTAAATTCTCAATCGCACGACTTTCATAACGCGTTACAGGTTCTGAAGCCTTGATAATGTCTTGTGCTTCTTTGCGACTTGAAATCACTCCAAGAGTTAGCATTTGTGACAAGATATTTCCAAGTGCACTCGCTTCTACCGGTCCTGTAATAACTGTACGTCCTGTAAAGTCTGCTGTTAACTGGCAAAGCAATTTGTTTTGAATGCCTCCGCCGACCATTTGAACAGTTGTCATTTCGTGTTTTGTCAATTGTTCTAATTGAGTAATTGTTTCTAGATAAGTTAAAGCTAAACTTTCTAGAACGACACGAACGATTTGACCTTTCGTTTGCGGCACTTTTTGTCCACTCACTTTACACCATTCTTTAATTTTTGTTTCCATTTCTCCAGGAGAAGCGAAAACTGGGTCATTTGGATGAATCCAAGTTTGGTTATCCGTTACTTCTTCGGCTAATGTGACCATTTCGCCAAAGCCAACTTCTTCCCCTTGCAAGCGCCAGTCGCGTTGTAATTCTTGAATAATCCACATTCCTGTTGTGTTTTGTAAGAGACGATATTTACCATCAAAACATCCTTCATTTGTAAGTCCCGAGGCAAATGCTTCATCCGTTACAACAGGCTCATCAGATTCTGTTCCAACAAGCGACCAAGTACCACATGAAATAAAGACAGTGCCTTTTTCATGTTCATATGGAATCGCAAGTACTGCAGCAGCTGTATCATGTCCAGCCCCTGCAATCACGTCAAACGGATCCACTTTCAACTGTTGAGTGATGCGTGGTGATAATTGTCTTAAAACTTCACCATTCTTCGTTGGCGTTGTGAACCATTTACGCGGAATGTCTAAGCGTTCAAATACTTCTTCTGAGAAGTCTTGTGTGAAGATATCCAATAATCCACTTGTACTTGCAATCGTGTATTCATTTGAGAGTACACCTGAGAGTAAGTAGTTGATTAAATCTGGGATAAACAACACGCGTTGAACGATATTTCTTAATTGTGGTTTTTCTTGCAAATCTGAATAGATTTGTAAGACCGTATTAATGGTTGCAGGCTGCACACCTGTTTTTTGGAATAATTCTTTCTTCGAGATAGCGTTATAAAATGACTCCTCGTATCGACCCATTCGATTATCTCTGTAACAATGTGGTTGATAGAGCAAATCTCCATTTTGATCTAGATAGGCATAGTCTACTCCCCATGTATCAACAGAGATGGAACGAATCGGAATCGAATCTTTGGAAGCCTTCTTGATTCCTTGCTTAATTTCTCCAAACAAGTGCAACAAATTCCAATACAAACCATCATTAAGATTCACCGGTTCGTTTTTGAACCGATGAACCTCTGATAATTGGAGGGAGTGCCCGTCATAAATCGCCTGCATAACACGTCCTGAACTTGCGCCTAAATCAATGGCTAATAATTTAATCAAGCTCATGTTTTCTCCTCCATTACTAATCCCTATTTTTTATTCGTATAGTAAAGCTTTGATTTCTTCGCTATCGATGTTCTTAGCGTCATACCATTTAGAACCAGTATCCACGTCTTTAACTGTTTCACCTTTAGCTGCAGCGATTGCTAATTTAACAGCTTGGTAACCAATTTGAACTGGGTCTTGAGTTACAGAACCAACGAAGATTCCTTTACGGATAGCATCTTGTTGTAATGCACCTGAGTCGAAACCAACAGCTAAGATTTTGTCTGCGCCAAGTTTAGATTCTTTGAAACCGCCGTTAGCGTTGATGATTGCTTTTGCAGCGAATTCGTTAGAACCATAGATTGCGATAGTGTCTTCTTTTTCAAGAACTGTAGAAGCTTCAGTTTTACCTGCAGCATCGTCTACTTGAGCTGGAACACGAACTTCAATAACAACTTTAGCATCAGCTTCAGCTACATCGTTTTTGAATTTGTCATGTCCAGTTACAGCAGTTTTAATGCCTTTTTTGTTTAACAATTCAACCATTTTATCAATGAAACCTTTTGTTCTTTGAGTGATTGAAAGTGAGTTAACTTCTTGAGAAACAACCCCGATACGAACTTTCTTGTCGCCGACTTTGCTTTCAAGTAATTTGAATAAGTGTTCAGCAGCGTTACCACCAGCAGCATGGTTGTCTGTTGATGCAGTAGCTTTGATAGCTCCTTCTGGTGCTCCTGGAACCCCTGAGTCAAATCCGATAATAGGAATGTTTTTAGATTGTGCTTGTTTAATCGCATCTAATTCTGCTTCAGTATCTAATGCAGCTAAAGCGATTGCTTTTGGATTTTTGTTGATCGCATTGTTTAATTGTTCCAATTGTTCTGCGATTGCTGTTTCATTTTGAGGTCCTACGAAAGTAATTTTAGCACCTAATTCTTGAGCTGCTTTTTCAGCCCCTTTGTTTACAGCTTTCCAGAAGTCATGTTGGAACCCTTTAGCAATCACTTCTACTTTGAAGTCTCCGCTTGCTTGAGCTTTATTATTTCCACCGTCAGCATTTGATTTATTTGAAGTACATCCTGCTAATAAAGCAGAAGCACAAGCTAGAGTTGCAATAGCATATTTGAACGATTTTTTCATGATTTATTCTCCTTTATATGTCCTTTTTGACCCTTTCTTTGAAGGTGTCTTCCCAACTCATTGTGTCAATATCAAACTATTTTTTCTTATTCATGCGGATTAAGATATCAGAGTAAACGGCAACGATTACAACGAAACCTGTGATGAATAATTGATAGTGTGGTTGTAAGTCGATGTATGGTAAACCAATCTTCAAGACAGACATGATGAATACCCCGATGATTGTACCAACAACTGAACCAACCCCACCGGCAAGTGAAGTACCACCGACAACTACTCCGGCGATGGCATCAAGTTCCATACCGTTCCCTGTACCAGGAAGGATAGTTGAATAAGTTGCAGCATATGCGATACCAGCTAAACCTGCTAGAAGTCCACTGATGACATAAGCCATACCTTCCCATTTGATAACGTTTACACCTGAAAGTCTAGTAGCTTCTTTATTTGAACCGATGGCAAAGATGTAACGACCAATTTTTGTTTTATTTAAAACAATGGCTGCAATAATCGCTACGACAATCAAGACGATCAACCCGGTTGGAAAATTATCTTGCGTTCTGAATAAGTCTTTGTACCAGCCTTCACCAGTTCCACGTAATGGGAACGTTACACTTTGTACGTTTGATACGATTGAGCTTAAACCACGTGAAATCATCATTGTACCAAGTGTTGCGATGAATGGTGGTAATCCAAATTTCGCAATTAAAATTCCGTTGAATAATCCAAATACACCCCCAATCACTAATATTGCCAACAATGCTAGCCATAATGGCCAACCCATTTTTGTATGGAGCACTCCACCAACGATGGCAGAACACATCATTACTGTACCGATTGATAAGTCAATACCGCCGGTGATAATAACGAATGTTACCCCAATTGCTAAGAAACCAATGTAATAAGATGCGTCTAAAATGCTGACCGCTGTATCAAACGAACGGAACGATTCACTTGAGACTGCAAAGAATGTGAAAATCACGATCAACGCGATTAATGCAATTAATTTTTGTAATCCAACTGATTGTACCAGTTTCGTCCATAGGGACTTTTTCTCTTCCATATCAATACCTCTCTTCGATTATCGATCCGTTGCTAAAGCGAGGATACGTTCTTGAGTTGCTTGACTGATATCAAGTTCCCCTGTTTTACGTCCTTCACACATGACAACAATACGATCGCTCATACGTAAAATTTCTGTAAGCTCTGAAGAAATCATAATGATTGATTTTCCTTGAGCTACTAGTTCATTCATTAATGAGTAGATTTCACTTTTCGCACCAACGTCAATTCCTCGAGTTGGTTCGTCAAAAATTAGAATATCGCTATTTTGTTCTAGCCATTTCGCAATAACAACTTTTTGTTGGTTACCACCTGATAAGTTCCGAACTAGTTGTTTCGATGATGGTGTTTTCGTTCTTAATTGTTTAACGAATTCATCACTGACTTTGATAATTTCACCGTCATCGATTAAACCACCCTTAATGTACTTATCAAGGTTTGTCATTACTGTGTTATTGGCAATGGTCATATCAACGATACATCCATAACGTTTACGGTCTTCTGAAAGATAACCAATACCTTCTCTAATAGCATCTTGAGGATTTTTAATATCAACCTCTTTACCATTAATTTTAATGGTTCCGCTATCTTTCTTATCCGCTCCGAATAGTAAACGAGCTACTTCTGTTCGGCCCGCTCCCATTAATCCAGAGAAACCTAAGATTTCACCTTTATGAAGCACAAAGCTAACATCTTTTACGTGGCTTCCTGAGTTTAAGTGTTCCACTTCTAATACAACAGGTGCTCCTTCTGGTACTGCAGAAACCGCTTTCGGATCTTCGTAAATAGTACGACCAACCATCATTGCGATGATCTCGTCCTTTGTAGTTTCTTTTGTATTTACAGTTCCAACATATTCCCCGTCCCTCATAACCGTTACACGGTCCGTAATACGGGCAATTTCGTCCATACGGTGAGAAATATAGATAATTCCTACACCTTTAGCACGTAAGTCATCAATAATTGCGAATAATTCATTAATTTCTGATTCTGTTAACGCTGCTGTTGGTTCGTCGAAAACAATAATCTTAGCATCCATTGACAATGCTTTGGCAATTTCAACCATTTGTTGTTTACCAACTGTTAAGTTTCCCACTTTTTCTTGTGGATTAATATCCAGTTTCAACAATTTGAATAATTCTTTTGCCTTTTTATTTCCGGCATTATCGTTGATGAAGAGACCTTGATTAATTTCTTCACGACCGATGAAGATGTTTTGAGCCACTGTTAAGTGGTTCATCATATTCAACTCTTGGTGCACGATTACAATCCCATCGTCCATAGCCTCTTTTGGCTTAGAATATTCTACTTGTTTTCCGTTATAGTGAATCGTTCCTTCATTCGCGCCGTAAATACCTGTCAATACTTTCATCAAAGTGGATTTACCAGCCCCGTTTTCACCCATTAGCGCGTGTACTTCACCTGTTCTTAGGTCAAAGTCTACACCTTTTAAGGCTTTTACAGGTCCAAACGATTTCACAATTCCCTTCATTTCAAGAATAACTGGATTACTCATGCATTTCACCTACCTGTTCCAGTTTTGTAATACGCTCTTTTAGCGTTTCTATTTGTTCTTGTTGATTTACAACGATGTTTACAACTTCTAGCAGCAAGTGGCTGTTCATAAAATGATCTTGCGCATGAACGGAAAGAAGTGTTGGACTAGCACCCTCTCCTCTAATTTCTTGCTGAATCATTTCTGTTTGAACATTATGCGCTTCAACTCCTTTAACTCTCGCTTCATCAAGGAGGCCTCTTGCAGATGAAATATCACCTGCAAGAGCACTCTTAACGGATTGCATTGCTAAAGTTGTTACTTTGCTGCTTTTGACAATGAGTTGCATCAATCGTTGCGTATCTGCTTTTTTTGTTTCGCTCATTGGCTTAACCTAATAATTCAATCGCTTGTTTTAGAACTTCTTCTCCGCGCATGTTTTCAAAGTCATCGTCTGAAATCACAGCAACTGGAACATGAAGTGAAGATTTAGCTTTCTCTTCTAAATAAGCTAGTTGAGGTCCTAATAATAAGACATCAATATTTTTTAGAGTATCAATCCCAGTAATCCCTACTGAGTAGAATGAGTAATCTAATTTATCACGGTAAATTACTTCTTGAATGCGTTCAACGAGCATACTTGTTGTTAATCCACCGACACAGGCTAAAATAATTGTTTTTGTCATTTTAGTCTCTCCTTTCTCTTACTTATGGATAGGTCCTAATAGTTGGCATGCACGGTAGTCAGCTGATTCTAAATCTTCTGTTCCGAATAATGACCAGTTCTTAGGTCTGAAGATATCTTCTTCAGCAACGTTATGCATATTTACAGGGATGCGTAACATTGAAGCAAGAGTGATAAGGTCAGCACCGATATGTCCATAAGTGATAGCACCGTGGTTTGCACCCCAGTTATTCATTACATCGTATACTGACTTGAATGCGCCTTTACCTGTTAAGCGAGGAGCAAACCAAGTTGTTGGCCAACCTGGATCTGTACGGTTATCCAATGTATGGTGTACATCTTCAGGTAATTCAAGTGTGTATCCTTCAGCAATTTGTAATACTGGTCCAACGCCTTTCAATAAGTTCAAGCGAACCATTGTCACAGGCATATTTCCTTTAGATAAGAAGCGAGTTGAGTAACCGCCGCCACGGAAGTATTCACGGTTAGCTGCTGGGAAGTCAGTATTTGCAAGCATTGCATCTACTTCACTTTGTTCTAATTCCCAGAATGGTTTAATCACTGGTTCACCGTTTCTTGTAGCTTGACCAGTACCGTCTAATGTACAAGAACCAGAGTTAATTAAGTGTAAGAATCCATTTTCAGCATGACCTTCAAGTTTATGTCCTGTAACACGTTCAACAGCTTCTGGACTCCAGTAAGTACGAACATCCGCAAAGATTTGTGGAGTGTTTGTTAATAAGTAGTTGAATAGCATTGATACACCGTTTAACGCATCATTTTCAGTTGCGAAGATGTATGGTCTGCGAATTCCGTTCCAGTCAAATTGAGTGTTTAGGAATGTTTCCATGAAGTCTCCGTTAGGGAAGTGGTCTGTCCATTGACGTTGACCTTGGAATCCACCAACAAGAGCGTAGTGACCAACTGCTTCTTCTTCGAAGCCTAGTTCAGCAAGTCTTGGGTTACCAATCATTAAGTCACGTCCAATTAAGAACATCTTAATCACGAATTCCCATTGTTTATCTTTTTCTTCACGGCTTAAAACAAGGTCTTCACGGTTGTGATCGAATCCTTCTTTAACGTTTTCTTTCACCCATTTAAGCGCACGTTCGAATTCTTCGTGATCGTAAATACCACGGTCGATACGGCGAGTGAATTCAGTCATATCTACTGATTCATTACGCATTCCTAAGTATTCTTGGAAGAAGTTAGGATCTACGATAGAACCACCGATACCCATTGATACACTACCCATTGATAAGTAAGCTGTATCTCTCATTAAACCTGTAGCAAGAGCTGCTCTTGCGTAACGTAAGATTTTTTCTTTAACGTCTTCAGGAATTTCTGTATCTGTTGCTTCTTTTACGTCTTTACCGTAAATTCCGAATGCTGGAATTCCTTTTTGAGCGTGAGAAGCAAGAACTGCTGCTAAGTAAACAGCCCCTGGTCTTTCAGTTCCGTTGAATCCCCAAATAGCATGTGGAATATCAGGAGACATATCCATTGTTTCACTACCATAGCACCAGCATGGTGTTACAGTGATTGTTGCACACACGTTTGATTTCTTGAACAATTCGTGAGACGCTGCTGCTTCTGGTACACGACCAATTGTTGATGGTGAGATCACACATTCAACTGGTTGTCCATCAGGATATTTCAATGTAGACTCGATTAAAGCAGCTACACTCTTCGCCATATTCATTGTTTGAACTTCTAACGATTCGCGAACTCCTTGGCGACGACCGTCAATAGTTGGGCGAATCCCAATACGTGGATGTTGAATCATTTTTATTCCTCCTATTCTTACTAAACTTCACGAACAGTTCCGTCTGGATTGTATTTCTTATATCCAGGGTGACGACCTGTTACTTTGTAGTTTTCGCGCATTTTGAACATTTGCTCTAATTTTTCTCTTGAGATTTCTTTTTCTTCAATGCCTTTTGTTAGTAATAACATTCTTCCGTGGAATGTTGATTTAGCCACGAGTTCTAATGTTTCCATTCTGTAGTATGCTGTAATCACATCACTACCCACTGTTAAAGCACCATGGTTTTCAAGTAACATCACGTCATGTTCTTGTAAGTATGGTGTAATCGCATCTGGAACTTCCATTGTTGAAGGAACTCCGAATGGTGTAATTGGAATTGAACCGATAACAATCGCACTTTCAATTAGTGAATAAGTATCTAATGGAATATGTGCTAATGTGAATCCAGTTGCAATTGGTGGATGTGCGTGAACAACAGATCTCACATCATCGCGTTCTTCATAGCAGCGAATATGCATTTTAATTTCGCTTGAAGGACGGTACCCTTCGTTGGCTTCAATCACTTCTCCTTTCATATTTAATTTAACGAGTTTTTCTGGAGTAATAAAACTCTTACTGATACCTGTTGGTGTTGCGATGATGGTATCCTCATCAATGCGAACTGAAACGTTTCCGTCATTAGCAGCAACCCATCCTAGTTGCCACATTTTATGACACACGTCACAAATTTGTTCGCGTACTACTTGTTCATCAAAAGTCATAGTATCATCCCTTTCTGATTACTATCCTATCAATCTTAGAAAGCGGATACAATACGTGGTTGGACTATTGAACATCATTCAGTAAATGTGCTATAATCTGTTCATAAATGTTCAAATTTGTTCAAATTAGGAGGGGTATATATGGTGTCTTTTGAACGAATGTCTAGGATTATGGACATTCTATCTAAACGAAAAATCATCTCTACTTTCCAGTTGGAAGCATTGATGTATTGTTCAACCTCAACTTTGAGAAGAGACCTGATTAAGCTTGAAAAAGAAGGAAAAATCATACGGTCTCATGGCGAAGTTAGACTAGTTACTACAAACAATATTGAATACGCTTACGACAGTCGTACTCACGAAGAGACACATGGGAAGCGTCAAATTGCTGAAACGGCTTCGACTTTTCTGACCGATAATCAATCGATTTTTATCGACGGCTCTTCCACTTGTGCACTACTCGCGCCTCACTTAGGAACACTAAAAAATTTACGCGTCATTACAAACGGTATCGAAATCGCACGTCAGTTGAACAATTTTGAAAATATTACTTTATTCTTCTGTGGTGGCCATATTGGCTACGGTACAAACTCAGCTTTGGGAGATTTTGCCACGAATTTTATTAATAATTTCCATGCGGATATTTGCTTTTTTAGTTGCCGTGGACTTGATCGTTTCGCTGCATACGAGGCCAATCATAACCAGGCCATCTTTAAGCAACATATGATTGCAAATTCGGATGTTTCCATATTGCTAGCAGATCACTCGAAATTCAATACGAGTCATTACTTTAAACTATCCAATTACAATGCCATCGATATTATCGTAACCAATCAAGCTCCTATCGATTCGTTCCAAGACACGGTAGGTTCTCAATGCGAAATTCTTTGGTAGAAATAAAGGCAAGGGTAAATAGGTGATTTTATCGAACATTTCACAAGAATGTACATACATATTTTCACCACTTTTTGATTTATAGTCACAACAAAAAAACGCGCTACGATTGTAGCGCGTTTTTGTTTACTATGATTATGCTTTTAATTCTGCTGTTAAGCTTTCTAATTGGTCTACTAAGTGTCCAACGTAAGCAATCGCTTGTTTCAATGGTTCATCTGTTGAAACATCACAACCTGCATGAATTGCTAAGTCTTTGGCAGACATGCTTCCACCTTTAGATAAAGTATCTAACCACACTTTAGCGTGTTCAGGGTTTTCTTCGATTTGGTTCGCAATCGCAGTACCGATTGTAAGACCAGCTGAATACGTATATGGATATAATCCCATGTAATAGTGCGGTTGACGCATCCATGTTAACTCTGCCCCTTCGTTTACAACAAGGCTGTCTCCGAAGAATTCTTGCATCACTTCTTTTTTCACGTTTGATAATACGTCCGCGTTTAACATTTCGTTATTATCAATCATCTTGTAAATACGATCTTGGTATACAGCTTCCATATAGTGCGTTACCATGTTGTGGAAATAAGTACGGCTAATCATATTGCTGATGACCCAACGTTTGAAACGAGCATCTGTGCTTGTTTTTAGTAAGTAGTTTGAAACGATGACTTCATTACATGTTGAAGGAGCTTCAACGAAGTATAATGAACATTCATTGTTTAAAATCGATTGATGTTTCCCTGTTGACATGAAGTGGTATGCATGTCCTAATTCGTGCGCTAACACGAATACTTCGTTCATTTTACCTGTCCATGATAATAGGATAAATCCGGCAACATTAGGAACTGTTGCACAGAATCCACCAGTGCTCTTACCGATGTTTTGTGGGAAGTCTGTCCAGCGTTTGTCATAACTTTCATCAATCATTGCTTTGTAGTCTTCACCAAGAATACCTAGAGCTTTCTTCAAGTACTCACGAGATTCTTCAATCGTCATATCCACTTCGAATTCTGGATCCAAGTTGATTTTTGCATCCATGAATTGCATATCAGAAATGCCATGCTCTTTCGCTAATAATTTAATATAGCGTTGCATATGAGGTGCTAAATCTGTCATGAGCATACGAATTTGACGGTCGTATAATTCACGGTCTCCATCTTGTTCATCTAATAAGTAGTCAATCACGCTATCATAACCACGCATTGTTGCCATCATTTTTTCTTTCTTCAATTGAGAAATGAATTCATTGGCAACTGTATTTTTATATGCGTTCAATGTTTTATAGAAACTCTTAGCCGCAGCACGACGCACTTCTTTATCAGGATCCATTTCATGTAAGTTTTCGTATAATACGAAGCTGTTTTCAAGTGTCTTGCCATTTGCTTCAAATGACTCGAATTGCATATCTTCGTGTTTTGTTACTTCATATAATTGATAGAAACTTGGTAAGCTGCTTAAGTTTGATAGCACTTGTTCTGCATCTTTAGAGAGCGTATGTTTCTTTTGACGAATCACTTTTTCAACAAAGTATGCTAGGTCTGGTCTCTTCTCTGCTACGAATCGGTTTAAGAAGGCTTCGTCTAATGAAATTAACTCTGTCATCACAAAGCTCATGTTTTCCGCATATGATACGCTCACTGCTTCAAACGCTGTGGCGTTTTCCACTACTTTTGGATTCAAGCGGTCAACCGTCATTGGAAGTTCTGCATAATGAGAAGCGCGGTATACTGCTAATTCAATCGCTTCATACTTGCGAATCGCTTCATCTAATACTTCTAAGTCTCCTAATTTGTTTTCGTATTTTTCTTTGAAAGCTTTCATTTCTTTCTTTAAGTTGTCCAACTCTGCATAAAATGCTTCGTCGCTTGGATAAAGTAAAGTCATATCCCATGTAATAGAAGGATCTACTTCACTTCTTGGTACTAATTTAATTTCAGCCATAAAAGTCACTCCTTTTCGATAGTATCCATTATACACAATCTCCGGTTCGTTTGCTATACTAGGAATATTGAAAAACGAAAGAAGGTGCCACGGTGAAAGTCATTTACGAAAAAACGAATTCTCCTCTTGTGATTTCGATTCCGCATAGTGGAACGGACATCCCACAAGACATTGCTCCACTTTGTAATCTAGGAGCCAAGCGTGAACATACGGACTGGGCACTACAGGAACTTGTGACCCCACTTTCCGAAACGACTCTAGCGGCTACCGTTTCTCGCTATATCGTGGACGTGAATCGTTTTAAACCACGCGCGGGAAAAACAACACAGCCCATTATTCCACGAATTGATGATGTAGGCCATCAGCTATTTAACAACTATCCTTCGAAGCAAAAACAAGCCGATTGGTTGGAGCGGTATTACACGCCCTACTACCTTCATTTAGAAAACCTATTGAACGAAAAATTAGAACAACATGAAAGAGTGTTGTTGGTCGATTTACATAGTTATGATGACAAGCTTTTTGGGACAAGCAACATTATTTTAGGAACGCGCAAGAAACAAACTTTAAATCAAGATACCTTGAAACAACTCCAACTGCTCTTTCATGAAGAAGGATTAACCACTCAAGTAGATACTCCTTTTTCAGGCGGCAATATTATTGCGACCTTTGGAAAACAAACAAGAATTGAAGCCGTTCAAATCGAAGTACCGTATTCGCTTTATTTAGAAGGTCACCTGCTTCATCCAGACCGAGCTACTACTTTACAAACGAAATTCCAAACGATTTTTCAAAAACTAAAAATGTATCATTTTTGATACGTATCAAAAATGATACATTTCATTCTTTACAAAAAATCACCTTGAACGATTTATCCGTCCAAGGTGGTTTTCTTTTTTAGTTATTTGATTTTTCTTGCAATTGTTTAATTTGCTCTTCCAATTGCTGGATGCGCGTTTCTTGCGCATCGATTTGTTCTTGCATTTGTGTAATCTGATCTTTGTAATTTTCTAGTGGTGTCTTCGTCGATTTCGAAAAACTACGATAAACGAATACGGACACAAATAGAATGATACCAGTAAGGATGATAAACACCCACGCTTGATTTCTTCTTAAATATCGATTAAAACTTCTTTGTAATTCATTTCCTTGTTCGCTCATCTGTATCACCTCTTATTTTCACAGTATACCATTTATTGCAAAATAACTCTAGGGAGCTGTCACAAGCTGCGTCATTTCTTCTGTCATCTTGCCGACTATTCCTTCATCACAGACCACAATTAGAATGTCGCCACTACGGATAACCGTATCCCCGCGAGCAATAATTTCTTTTGCGCCACGTCGAATGGTCGCAATGATAATTTCTTGTGGCCACTGAATATCGCGAATCGCTTTTTCAACTAGTGGACTATCCACCATCACAGGCACTTCGAAGGTTGTTCGCTCTCCTTTTGTATCCGTTGAATGTTCTTTATCTAAACGTTCTGCTAACACTTCATAGATTGGATCCATCTTCAAGAAGTCAGCCACGATATATGCCACTAATGTACAAATTCCAAGCGGCATTAATTGGTTCAATCCACCTACCATCTCTGTTACAAGTAGTAAGGCCGTTAACGGTGCTTTCCCAATCGCTGCAAAATATCCCGCCATCGCAAAGAACACAAAGCTCACGCGTACGCTTGGATCCACACCTAAGAAATCAATTAAGAATTCTGCGTAGGCTAATCCAAGAAGCGCTCCTAGAGAAAGGATTGGTAAGAAGATTCCACCAGGAAGTCCTGTTCCGTATGAAATCATTGAGTAGACAAAACGAATCACAAATAAGCCAACTAAAAATTGAACGGTGTGATTTTCTTTAACGAGTGCTAATACTAACTCCCCACCGCCACCTAACACATGCGGATTCCACATGCCAAGAGGAATAATGAGCATAAAGGCAATGATACAGTAATTATACGGTGCCACTTTTGGGAAAAGCGTCTTGTAAATCTTTGGCAAGGCTAATGTTAGACGATGATACGCTAACCCGAAAATCGCAAGGACGATTCCAAGAAGAACGACATAGCCATAATATTCCATCGGGAAGCGTTGATCGTTCCCAAGATTTAATGATGGATGGACTCCAAATACATTTAATGAAATGAAGTTTGAAATAATCGCTGCTGTTAGAGTCGTCACAGCTACAAGCGGACTAAATGTATGATGAACTTCTTCTAAGACGAACATAAGTCCTGCAATCGGCGCATTAAACGCCGCTGCTAGTCCGGCACCTGCTCCACTAGAAATAAATACATTTTTCTGAACACGGTTTGCCTTAAAGGTCTCTGCCACCCCTTGACCAACCGATGCTCCTAATTGAATCGAAGGACCTTCTCGTCCAAGCAAGAGCCCTGAACCAATGGAAATCGCTCCACCGACGAATTTCTTCCAGCAGACAGACCACCAGTTCATATCCATCTTTCCTTGAAGCTGCAATTCTACTTGCGGAATCCCACTTCCTTTAATATCGGGGTCGCTTTTCACAATTTGTCCTAAAATAACCCCCATTACAAGGCTAAAGAGAATCCATGCCGGAATCCATTGCGGTTGTTCTCTTAAAAACGAATAGACGGTCACTACTTGTTCTAAAATAAAACCAATCATATATCTAAATAAACTAACCGCACTTCCCGCCAGGACACCAATCAAAGCGCCAATAGCAATATACCCTGATTTGCGATATCTTCTAGGGTTCAACTGACTCCAAAATTCCACTTGCACTCATCCTTTACGATTTATTCTCTTTCATTATAACAAAGTCTGTCCATAAAAAAAGGAAGAAATGAAAATTCTTTCACTTCTTCCATTATTTTATTCACCTTGTAAGTCTGCTTCGTCAAGGGCATTCATTAATCGGAATAATTCTTCCTCTGTTAATGCTACTTTTTCCTCTTTTGCAAAATCGCGGACGATTTCACCACGATGCATGACAATAAGTCGGTTTCCAAAATGAATCGCGTCAGATAGATTGTGTGTAATCATAAGCGCGGTTAAGTTCTTTTCTTCGATGGTTTCTTGTGTTTTCTGCATAATCTTGCGCTGTGTTTTCGGGTCAAGCGCTGCTGTATGTTCGTCTAAAAGTAATAGCTGAGGAGCGTTCATCGTTGCCATGAGGAGTGAAATGGCTTGACGTTGTCCTCCTGATAATAGTCCGATTTCTGTATGAAGACGGTCTTCTAAGCCAAGTCCTAGGGGGGCTAGTAAGGCCTCGAATTGTTGCAACTCTTCTTTTGACGACGTTTTAAACAGGCTACGTTTTTGACCACGACGATTTGCCAAGGCTAAGTTTTCAGCCACTGTCATACGAGGAGCCGTTCCTTGCATTGGGTCTTGGAAAACACGGCTAATGTAGGCCGCACGTTCAAAATCCGCCGTCTGTTCGATTTGATGGCCACCAAACGAGATTGTTCCTTCGTCCAAAGCAAAATTACCAGCAATCGCGTTTAGGAAAGTCGATTTCCCAGCCCCATTTCCGCCGACAATCGTAATGAAATCTCCTTCTTGAATCGATAAGCTGACGTTTTTTAGTGCCTTATGCTCACGTGAAGTTCCAGGGAAAAATGTTTTTGATAAGTGTTGAATTTCAATACTCATTTAGTTTTCCCCCTTTCTATGACGTGTGCTTTTTTGCTGAATCCAGCTCTTTATTTGTGGCACTGTTAAACAGAATGCAATCAGTGCTGCTGAGATGAGTTTGAAGTCGTTTGCTTGGAAGACATTGAGTAACAACACAAGCATTAATAGTAAACGGTAAATAATTGATCCGTAAAGGATGCAGACAAGACGTCCAACGAATGATTCGTCGGCGAAAATCACTTCACCGATAATAATCGCAGCTAGTGCAATAACGATGGTTCCAAGTCCTGAGTTTACGTCTGCGTATCCATTGTTTTGCGCTAAAATTGCCCCGGCTAAGGCGATAAGTGCGTTTGAGAGCATCAAGCCAAATACCGTCATCTTACGCGTGTTAATCCCAAGCGCGCGTGCCATCTTTTCGTTGTCCCCTGTGGCAATCAGTGCTTGTCCAAATTCTGTTTTGAAGAAGCAATACATGAGGAAAATTAAAATCCCAATCACGACAAGCCCCATAATGATAATATCAAAATACTTTGGTAAGCCTAGTTTTGAAAAGACACTGAAAATCGTATCTTGTCCAAGAAGTGTGATATTCGCTTTCCCCATCACACGTAAGTTAATGGATAAGAGTGACGTCATTGTTAAAATCCCTGCTAATAAACTTGGAATTTTACAAACAGTCATAAGGAACGCTGTCACGCCCCCGGCAAGCGCTCCGGCAATCATCGCTACAAGCGTTGCTAAGAATGGGTTCACCCCTTGTTGAATCAAAATCACACAAGTCGCAGCGCCAAGAGGAAAGCTCCCCTCAGTCGTCATATCTGCAATATTTAAAATTCGAAAACTAATGAATAACCCGAGAGATAATACGCCCCATAATATCCCTTGAGAAATCGAAGAAATTACTAAATCCATTTCGAAAAAAATCCTCCTCTGAAACGATCAATATGACGTTTAAGTCATATTGTGTATGAATCATCCCCTCTTAGAGTTGTTATCATATCAACGTTTCTAAACTATCTTATTTATTTGTTGGTGTTACTTTTTGTGCATCTTTTAAGATACTTTCTGGAATTGTAATGCCTAATTTTTTCGCTTTTTCTTCGTTGACATAAACAACACCTTTGTTTGCTAATGTGATTGGTGTATCGGCTGGATTTGCACCTTTTAGAACTTTTACAACTACTTTAGCTGTTTCTACACCGATTTGGTATTGGTCAACACCTACACCTAATACTCCACCGTCAGCAACCATTGTATCAGCTGAAGGGAATACTGGCACTTTAACTGCATCTGTTACTTGAACCACTGTTGCCATTGCACTTGCAATTGTGTTATCGATTGGAACGAAGATGGCATCTACTTGGCTTGCTAAGCTTTCAGTTACTTGTTGAATATCGTTTGTGTTTGCAATCGTTGATACTTTAACTTCTAAACCTAATTCTTTTGCGTATTTTTCAGCTTCTTCGGCTTGTTTTACAGAGTTGTCTTCGCTTGAAGTGTAAAGAATACCGACTTTCTTCATGTTAGGAAGAACTTGTTTCATGATTTCTAACTGTTGTTTGATTGGTGTACGGTCACTAACACCAGTGATGTTGTTTCCTGGTTTTGATTCGCTTGCGATTAAACCAGCTTCAACTGGATAAGTAATCCCACCCATGATAATTGGTGTTTCTTTTGTATTGTTCGCTAACGCTAATGTTGCAGGAGTTGTAATCCCTACTAAAATGTTGTTTCCACCTGAAACTAATTTTTCAGACATGCTTGCTAAGTTACTTTGGTCACCTTGCGCGTTTTGAAGGTCGATTTCTAAGTTTTTGCCAACTTCATATCCTTCGTTCTTCAATTCGTCTTGTAATCCTTTGTAAATCGCATCTAAGGCTGGGTGGCTAAGTAATTGTAATACCCCAATTTTAACGGTTTCTGTTTGAGTAGATGCTGTGTTAGTTGCGTTTGTTTCTTTATTTTTATCTCCTGATTGATTGAAGAATAATGCTCCAATGACTACTAATACTAATAATGCTCCGAATAAATAAATGCTTTTGTTCTTTTTCATGATGAATTCCTCCAAAAATTAAATAGTTGTTCGCAAACTCAATTAAAAAAGAGACTACGTATGTTACTACGAGTCTCTCATACAAATAGAAAGACCACGTTAGCTCTAGTCTATAGATCTACGTGGTCGAGTTTGCTTTATAATTGAAATCCACATAGATACAAGTTCACGTCAATGAAGGTTGTATCTATATGTACAAAAGTACGTTAAGAACAACCTGTATCTAGTGGCTTTGCCAACGCGTATTTAATTCTAATACGATACTTAAGTGTGCCATGTTCTTAACTCCTTTTCTAGTGATGTGTTCATTATGAACTCATTTGTCTTCATTGTCAACTACTTTTTTTCAAAAAAAATTGTTTTTCAGTGTGTATTTTCATTTTCATAGAATACTTAAATTTACAATTTCTTTTATCCCTACTCTTTTCTTGAACGGAAGGGAATTCGCTTTATTATCACTAAGTGATTATCATAATCTCCACAAAACTGAGAAATCGTAAGCGGTATTTTTTAGTTTTGATGTCCTTTGAGCTCTCGCTATGCATCCTAGTCTTCATCCTTTATATCGATGTCTTCAGGAATTGGTTCATCCAAGTACTTCTGATATTCTTCCAAAAGGCGCTCGCGTTGTTTTAAGAAGAAGTCGAACTGCGCACTGTTTAACAATAACTCACCATCCACTTCCACCGTCTTCACTTGTTTCGTTTGAATTAAATGCATGAGATATCCTAAGTCGATTTCCAGATTCTCTGCAGTTTGTTGTACGGTATAATACATCCTTTTCCTCCAATAAAAAAGCTACCCTAAACAAATGGTCTAAGGTAGCTAACATTTATCATTATGCTAAAGCGTCAACTAGGCTTTGCGCGAAAGCTTGGATATGTTCGATATCTTCTGCTTCAGCGTTTAAGTCTACTAAGACATTTTCAGCACCTTTTTTGGCACCTGTTTTTGCAAATTGCGCATCAAAATCTAATACTGATTGGCAGAACTTATCGTAGAAAGTATCTCCTGAACCAAGCGCTCCGTATACTTTTCCTGTTAAATCCTCTTCCTCTAATTCTTCATAGAAGTCGACGATTTCATCAGGTAGGTCGCCATCTGTTCCGTAAGTATAAGTTGCGACAACATTAATATCATAATTATGGAATTCGCTTGCTTGCGCTGAAGTACATTCTTTCATGTCCACTTCCACGCCACGCTCTTCTAATGCTTCTGCTAAAATATCTGCAATCTCTTCTGTATTTCCTGTTAAACTAGCATATACGATCAATGCTGTTGCCATAATACCACTCTCTTTCTCATTCAATAAGAAGATTATAACAAATCCACCAAACGCCGTCTATTGTTTCTGATTAAAATCCTACAGGGCCTTAGTTCCATTCTTAAAATGCTGCAAAAAATCTGTGAGGAGCACACATTACCTCTCTGCACCGTTCCATTTCACGAAGGTGGATACGAAGTAAATCAATTCTTGGACCTTACGGATTTTATCATCACCATAATAGGGAATAATATTCAATGCGAACTAGTGGGAGTTGAAGCTTGCTTCCTACTCCCACTTTGAGGCTTGAAAGGCGCAAGACCAAGGCTTGCGCCGGTATCCTATTATGGTAATGATAAAAAAGAGCCGTAAGGATCCTACAGAATTGATTTCAGCACTATCCACCGAGTTTTTTAGGTATACTTTATCTGTTGCACCCCCTTTTCAAAAGCATTACTATAATAAACGAATTTATTTTTAGGAGATGACAACTTTGCCATTATCTGCAACGGAGCGCCTCAAACAAGCCGAACGCGGCGCCATTTTAAGTATCGGCACATACATCTTTTTATCCTCGTCAAAACTGATTGTCGGAAAACTCTTCAACTCTGAAGCTCTCTTCGCCGATGGTTGGAATAACTTTACAGACGTGATTTCATCGGTTCTTGTACTTGTAGGATTACGCGTTTCGCAAAAGCCAAGTGATGAAAACCACCCATACGGACACTGGAAATTTGAAACGATTGCCAGCCTTGCGACTTCATTTATCATGTTCTTTATCGGGATTGAAGTTGTCAGAAACGCCTTCCAAGCATTTCTTAATCCAGTAACGGAGGCTCCTTCACTTATTTCTTCTATCGTTGGATTCTTCTCAGGGGTGATTATGATTGGCGTCTATTTCTACAATAAGAACTTAGCCGCACGCATTCAATCACTGGGGCTTAAGGCAACGGCCAAAGATAACTTAAGCGATGCGATGACCAGCTTCTTGACTGCAGTCGCAGTTTTATTTGCCGCTCTCGGATTACACTGGCTCGATAACATCATGGCCTTTGTGGTTGGCCTTCTAATCATCCGCACAGCAGTCGAAGTGTTTATCGAAAGTGCATTTCAACTGACAGATGGATTCGACCAGACCGAATTGGATAATTATATCCCCGTTATCTTGCGACATCCTGAAGTGAAAGATATTTGTGAAATAAAAGCACGTCGATACGGATCAAATGTGTATATCGACTTAACCGTTTGTATGGATAAAGACTTATCTGTTTATAAGAGCCATCAAATCACTGAATTTATTGAAAAAGAACTTTATGATGAATTCGCCATTTCATTTATCGATATTCACGTAGAACCTTATCAATTCTAACTAAAAATCCCAATCACTGTGTTAGTGATTGGGATTTTCTGTTATTTAATCGTATTAAAGTTTAAGTTGAAGGCTTGCTTCACACTATCGCTAACTTCTCCAACTGGAGTCTTCGATACAAATTTTCCTTTGATGCAATAACGGTTTGACGCATTATAGTCATCACAAGTAATGAGTGTAATCTCTGTTACACCAGGTTGGTCGTTGATCACTTCTACTCGTGTTGGTGCAATCAATTCGACAGAAGTTGTTTCATATTCATAAACGTACTCTAAATCCGTCGTATAAATCTTCTCGCCGACTTTAAGGTTCACAAGTGGTGAGAATAACAATGTCATGTCGCCAAAGTAGTTATGGCTGGCAAGAGCGTAATTCCCTTCTCCCATCTTTTGAGTAGGTTTCATCGTTCCAGCACCTGATAATAATACTTCGTTGGCTAAGCCTTTATAGATTGGTAAGTTTAACTTCACGCTCGGAATCGCAATTTGCCCAAGCGTTAAGAATTTTCCTTTGTCGAAATTCGCTTTTAATACTTTATCTAAATCAATCGCTTCTACTTTCGAGAAATCAAACTCTGCTTCCTCCGCCTCGTTGGCTTTCACTTCGGCTAAAGTAATATTTGAAGCAGCTTCAATTTGTTGACTTTGCAAACGAGAAAGTAAGAAGGTACGAATCGGACCAGCCGCAAATAATAGCCCTGCAATAATAAATAAAATTGTTGCTAGGAAGATGCGCCAGTTAAATTTCTTCTTTGGCTTCTTCGGTGTTTTTTGATTTCTTCTTTCTTCAATCTTTTCCATTTTCTATTCCCCTTTTTCCTTTGTGCTCACAAGGATCCAATACCCTTTATCGAGTGCAATGCGTTCAACATTCCCAAAAACTTCCTGCATTTTCTTTTGCGCACTCGGAGCCCCTTGTTTTTTCTGAATCACGATGACGAGTTGCCCTTCTTTGATTAGATGGTCGTAAGCCTCTGCTAAAATGCGATGCACGACTTCTTTCCCGGCACGAATCGGTGGATTACTAATAATCACTGAATAATCCTTCGCATGGACATTGTCATACGTATTGCTTTCGTGAATCGTCACGTTCTGAATTCCATTGGCCTCAGCATTACGCTTTGCTAAATCCATGGCACGTTCATTCACGTCAACCATTTCCACAGACATTTCAGGATAAGCCTTGGCAAATGACAATCCCATTGGACCATAACCGCACCCGACATCTAGAAGTTTTCCTTGTGCAAGATGGGTTGGAACCTCATAAGATTCAATCAGCAATTGGCTTCCAAAGTCAATCGTGTTTTTCGAGAACACTCCATTATCACTAGCAAACTGGAATGTGAATCCCTTTAAAACATAGCTAAAATGTTTCTCTTGGCTCTTACTATTCGGTTGATTTGTATAATAGTGATTTTGATTCATGAGCGTCTCCTTTTCTATTGGTCTTTGTCCATACTATCATAAATACCCCTTTTTCCAAAACAAAAAAACCCGCCGTTTGGGAACAGCGGGAAAAGGTTAGGAGGGTTTACTAATAAAAAAATGTTGGGAGTTCATTTTTTTACTTGGGAGAAGTAAACCTTAGGTGTTTTATTGGGTATGGCTAAATTATAGTGCTCATTTATGAAAAAAATGTGAATTTAAATAATTATTTATATGAATTAACACTTTTTTTATATTTTTACATCATCGTATTCAGTACTTTTTTCGAATAAAGAAACGATATAAGGACACGTTGCATGAATCTTTAAGTTTTCATCTCTTGCAAAGTCTGCTAATTTGTCCACTAATTGACGTGCAACTCCTTGTCCGCGTAGGCTTGGATCCACAAATGTATGGTTTGCATCAATCACACCTTCTCCTTCTGGGATATACGTAATTTCTGCATCCATTTCTCCAGCTGCATTATAATGTCTAAACGCTTTTTCTTCTTTAATAAATTCCATTTGCAAATCCTCCTTTACAATTCTATCTATAGTATACGACTCTCACCATAGGAATTCTAAGAAAGTGACTTAGCAATGAATAGTAACATTTGTTAAACTTATTTTGCAACGACCCCATTTTTTTGGTTGTGATATTCTGTTAACAGCTTAAAAAAATAGGAACGGAGAATTTGTTATGCATATACCAGATAATTACTTAAGCCCCGCATCTTGCGCCGTTTTAGCAGTTGCGGCTGCGCCTGTTGTTGGGCTATCGATTACGAAAGTCAAAGCACAATTAAAGGAAAATAAAGAATTAGCACCAATGCTTGGGATTGCGGCTTCTCTTTCTTTCTTATTAATGATGTTTAATGTGCCAATCCCTGGTGGCACTACTGCTCACGCTGTCGGTGGCGTGTTACTTTCAATCTTAATCGGGCCATATGCAGCGAGTCTGGCTCTGACCGTCGCCCTCCTCTTACAAGCTCTTCTATTTGGAGATGGAGGAATTCTTGCACTTGGCGCAAATATCTTCAACATGGCGATCGCAATGCCATTTGTCGGATACGCTGTTTATCATTTCTTCCGTAAACAAAACCACGAAACAGCCGGAGTTCTTGTTGGTTCTTACGTGGGAATCAATGTGGCTGCTTTCTTAACAGCTATTGAACTTGGAATTCAACCAATCATTGCCACTCAAGGAGGCGAACCTCTCTATAACCCTTATGGACTAGCGGTTACGATTCCTGCCATGATGGTGACTCACTTAACGATTGCTGGTGCTGTTGAAGTCTTCTTCACTTATGTCATTTATCGTTTCGTAAAACAAGTGGCACCACAAGAATTGTACACACCTACTTCTGTGAACACGACTTCTTTCGTGAAAAAAATCCGCTATATCTTAATCGCTTTAGTCGTATTAAGCCCACTAGGATTATTAGCAGAAGGAACAGCCTTTGGAGAATGGTCAGCTGACGAACTTGCTGAAATGATGAACAATGTTCCAGCAGGAATCGAGAATGGATTTTCATTCGAAGCCCTTTTCAGTGACTACACTATCCCAGGAACAAACATCGCAGTTGGTTATATTTTATCAGCCATCACTGCACTATTAATCTTCTATATTTTAGGAAAAATGATTCGAACAATGAATGGAGCAAAAGCATCTCATGCGTAAACTACCTGACTGGCTACAAAGAGAAGAAGCACTCGCTGCCTCTTCGAAAAGCCATCAATATTTACAAATGAATATCAACTCATTGCGCCGTCTACTCGGCAAAATGAAACAAACGACACCCGCATTTAAGGCGAAATCTTCGTCTTGGATGTGGCTCGTTTACTTTGTGTGCTTAGCGATTCTCATTACACTCAGCCACTCTACTATCCAACTTTGGATTTTGGCGATTTTCCTATTAGCGCATATCGCCTTTCTTCCAGGAGAGGCGCTCCTACGTCTTTGGAGGGTCCTCATGCGCGTACTTATCTTTACAGCGATTGTCCTCTTGCCAAGTATTCTTCTAAGAGGCTTCCAAAATAGTGGTCTCTTCCTTGGTCGCACAGGAATTCTTGTTCTAAACTTGTCGCTCTTCTTAGCGACAACGACAAGTGTTCAACTCGTTGAGGCGCTTCGCCAGTTGCATTTTCCAAAAACGATGATTCAAACAATTGAACTCGCAATGAAATACACGTACATCCTTGGAAAGCACCTGCAGCAACAAATCGAATGTGTTCAACTACGAACCATCGGACAAAAGGTGAATCTAGGGTTGTTTGGATCGATTCTTGGACTCTTGTATTTATCATCGAAAAACCACACAAAAGAAGTCTACGAGGCCATGACGCTTCGAGGCTACGGAATGGACGTCAAAACCAAAACCCCTTTTTGCTGGAAGAAAGAGGACGTGTTATTATTACTCGAATTAATCGTGCTGGTTGCCGCAACAACCATGCTACGCTAGAAAGGAACGCTTATGATTACAATTCACGATGGAAATTATCACTATAGCGAAGACATTGGAATCCACGACATCAACCTTCATATCGAGAAAGGCGAAACAGTGGCTTTGATGGGACCGAATGGAGCCGGAAAATCCACGCTCTTTAAAATCTTAGTCGGGTTACTTCCGCTCTCTTCTGGACAATATCAATTTAACGATTGGACGGTGGATGCAGACTTCTTAAAAGACCCAAGTAATGCCGGCCACTTATACCAACAAGTCGGTTTGATTTTCCAAAACAGCGATATTCAATTATTCAATACGACGGTTGCTGAAGAGCTTGCCTTTGGTCCACGTCAACTCGGATTGCCCGAAGAAGAAGTTGAACAGCGAGTAAAGGATACACTGGCACTCTTAGAAATCGAACACCTAAGGGACCGCATTCCCTATCACCTTTCTGGCGGTGAAAAGAAACTCGTGGCGATTGCTAGTGTGCTCACGATGAATCCAAGTGTATTATTGTTTGATGAGCCATTTAACGGCCTCTCACCAAAATACCAACGCCTCATTGCGGAATTACTACAAGAGCTTAAAACAGCAGGAAAAACAATGATTATTTCCTCCCACCATTACGAACAAATTCAAGAGGTTATCCAACGCGTTCTCGTATTTTCAGAAGAACATACTCTAACCGGTGACTTCACTAAAGAAGAATGGGAAGGGAATCCTGAATTCCGAGAAAATTTCCATTTAGGTTAAATCGTAAATAAACAAAATAGAACAAGGCAACTCACTAAGAGTTGCCTTGTTCTATTTTTCATTGGACGTTCAGTAACCTCGTCATCTCAGGTACCTCTCTTTGAGGTGCGGCAGGAACCTTTCTGCCCTCAATGAATATTCTTCAATATTATTATAGCTTTCATTGTTAAGTTGTCAATGATTTTAATCTCCCATTTTTTATTCTTTGATTTAGTTTTAATTGCGATATTTCATGCATTGTAGCTATATAAAAGTATTCATTCTTATAGTCTAATTTAATACCGATTAAAACATTCTCTTCCAATTGAATTACGTATTCAATACTTCTTCCTCTCTCCCTAGGATTTATACCAATATAATCTGGATTTTCTAGTAGCTCACTAATTCTAGAAAGATATTTAATCATATTATCATGGTTTCTTTTTTCTAAATGCTTCCTCAAATTTTCTATATTAACCTTGACAATATCTATAGAATCGTCTAATTCAAGAATTTGAAAATATTCACTCTTGATTCTTCCAACTTGCTTCATTCTATTTCTCCTAAAAACCAATTCATATCCTTCTTTTTTAATTACGATATAAAATCAAATTTCAGACGTTTAGAAGTAGCCAAAACCTATCTGCGTCCCCCGCTTTGTGGTATAGTAGAAATACATTTATCCAAGCTATTGAAAGGAAAAAGAATGCTAAAGTTTTTACTGAAAAAGAAAGAATCTCCAGAGCCCGCACCTGGTTCTGGAAAAAAAAAGAAATCAAAAAAACGGAGAATGAATCAAGCTGTCGACCGATACCATGGTCCGTTAATCACGAATGAAGTGAGTCTGGGGTACATTAAATTTTTCCCTTGGCTTATGCTTCCATTTACTGCGTTTCTATATTTTGTTGCTGGGCACGATGATCCTATAGGAATTATTAAGGTCCTATTCTTAAGTGCGACAATTATTAATATCGCTAGCCTTCTCTTTGGACTTTTTACGCCTTTAATCAATCGCTTTAAGTCTTTCACTTATATTCTAGTGGCCTTAGTTGTTTGGACCGTCACACTCACCTTTACCTTTATCTTCCTACTGATGGTTACCGATGATAAAACACCCTTCAGCGCGTTAAAGCTCTACGAGTCCAAGTTGACGCTATTTTATGTCATTCCAATAGTGCTTCTATTTGTAGTAATGACCGTCATTTACGCATTGTATTACCTTCCTCAAAATCAAGGGAAAATTTGGAAGATCAATCGATGGGAAACGTATGAGGTGAATAGTAAGAAGAAAGAACTTCTTTTCAATATTGCTAAAGTCCTGGGCTTTATTCTATTGGTCATTGCCGTGATCACAGACTACATACAAATGATTTTCGGCTTTTTCTTTGGCGCTTTAATGGCCTTCGCTTTCCCAGCCGTTTTAGTAGATGCCATTTACGCAGCAATCTATATCAAAGACCATCCAGATTATGAAGAGTTGTGATTGAAACAATTAAGAACAAAAAATTATTGGAGGAATCGTTTTATGGAATTTACTCATAAAATCCCTAGCGTAGAAGCTTATAATCAATTAAGAGTAAACGCTGGAATGAATAGCACTAAACCTCATTCTGAAGTGAAAAAGGCACTTGAAGGAACTCTTTTCTTAGTTTCTGTTTATGAAGATGATGAACTCATTGGTCTAGGAAGAATTGTTGGCGATGGTGGTGTCACTTTTGTCGTATCCGATATTATGGTAGATAAAAAGTTCCAAAGACGCGGTATCGCAAATAGAATTATGGAAATGATTGATCAGTGGTTTGATGAAAATACACATGAGAGTAGTTTTATCACTTTACTAGCTAAAGTTCCTGCAGATAAGCTCTATCGTAAGCATCATTTTTCCTATCTTGACGAAAATCGAGTGGGCATGATTAGAGAAAAACAAATGTGAGAATAAACTTTATTTGGTTCTATAATTTTTAGGGTTGATGGAAATTTTCCACCAACCCTATTTTAGTGTATACAAAAAGGCCAACATCCATTATATTAAAAGCGCCTAAACCCAAAACAAAAAGGAATTAAGCAACAATTAGTTACTTAATCCCTTCCTAAAATTCTTCATCAACACTATTTGACAAAGAGCCACCAGAATTCAACAGGAGTGTTTTCTTGTGTCTCATTTTATGAGTGCAGTACCAAACTCATCTCAGCTTTTTATACATACTATTAGATTTGTTAAAGTGAAGTCAAAAAAGTGATTCCACCTAAAATAACACCAGCTGAATTTGGAATGATTAGTACCCAATCCTTTTTAGGTTCTTTTGTCCATCCATAAATAACCCAGATTAAGCAAGATACAGCAGCTACTAAAGGTTGAAATGGTTGAGCTTTATTTCCTTGTAAATTGGCGATAATTTGAGGAATGTAGGCAATAAATACTACAATTCCAATAAAGGCACCAATGGAACCTACAATTCGATTAATTTTTTGTTTTATAATATTCACCTCCAATTATTTTGTCATATTTACCTCCGGTTGTAGAGTATCAAAATGATTGTTAACAGGCAAGGAATATGGTCATTTGTTATTATTATCTGTACAAAATAGAATAAAATGTTTATATTTTTGCAGAGGATAGTGTCAATAACTTTGTGTAAATACAAAGAGGAAGTAGCCCATGAGCCCGCCAGTAAGCATTCTTACGATGGTCTTTAAACCACATGCTAAAAAGCAACCCTGACGAGTTGCTTAAAATCCTACTAAAAATTAACTGTGTCAGGATTATCCTGAGTTTTGATGCCTTGAATCTTATCCAAGACTGCCATATCTTCCTCTGATAAGTCGAAGTCGAAGATATCCAAGTTAGCTTTTATATTTTTAGGTGTCACAGACTTAGGTAGTGGCAAGAAACCTTTTTGAAGGCTCCAACGAAGAGCAACTTGTGCCACAGATTTACAGTTACGTTCAGCCACTGCTGCAACATCTTCATTTCCAAAAATGCCACCTGTACCTAGTGGACTATAGGCTTCAAGAAGGATATCGCGCTCTTGGCAATAGGCAACTAAGTCTTCTTGGTCACAACCTGGAGCCAAGAGGATTTGATTGACATGTGGAACAATTTCAGCTGTTTCCATAAGAGCTTCTAGGTGATGTTGCATAAAGTTAGACACACCGATAGCACGTACCTTACCTTCTTTGTAAGCTTCTTCCATCGCCTTCCATGCACCCGCATTGCCAGCCTTCCAAGCATCATTCTCACGAAGCGCCTTTGGATTAGGCCAATGGATAAGCAAAAGATCCAAATAATCCACACCGAGTCTTTCAAGAGACTCATCGATTGAAGTCTTAGCCAACTCGTAATCGTGTTTATCATTCCAAAGTTTGGTAGTTAGGAAAATATCCTCACGTGCCACATTACTATCAGCAATCGCCTTACCTACAGAAACCTCGTTACCGTAAATTTGTGCGGTATCAATATGTGTGTAACCCGCCTTAAGTGCGAAGCTAACGCTGTTATAGGCCTCTTCACCTTCAGCAATTTGCCAAGTTCCAAAACCAATTTTAGGAATAGCAACCCCATTTGCAAGTGTATATGTTTCCATGATTTTCACCTCTTCTTTTTTAATAGTACTATGTTAAAAAAGATAAGGCAAAAATGCAAAGATTTGCTACGGCCATTATTATGAAAAGTTCCTTACTTCTTTTTCTGCTTCTTCTTAAAGATAACAGCATTTCTTTAAGACTTTACATCCTATTGGCTTCAAATGGCACAAAGAATTTGACCTTGGAGTTATTGCAAAGATTTTAGGTCATAGAGATATTTCAATACTAGTAGAAGTGTATGGACACATCTTAGAAGAGAAAATTTTTGAAGAATTTAATCAAATTAGAGATGTCTGGAAAGATTGCTCATAAAAAACTGTGGGGCAAATTAGTTATAGACAAGCAAAAAAGCCTTGGAAAACCAAGGCTTTTTGCGTATAATATATGCCCCCTACAGGGCTCGAACCTGTGACCCATAGATTAAGAGTCTACTGCTCTACCAACTGAGCTAAGGAGGCATTTGTACTTAAGGTACTTAACCAGTATACTACCATCCCCATGGTAAATCAAGGGAATTTTCTCGAGAAATTCTCCGTTAAAAACAAAAACAGTCCTCTAAATTTTTAGAGGACTATTTTTATTCTAATCCAAGACTCACTTTGAGTCCTGCATCAATAATTTTCATAAAGTCACTATCGACGGTCGTAATCTTTTCAAGAATACGGACTTTATCAATCGTCCGTAATTGCTCGAGTAAGACGACAGAGTCGCGTTCGAACCCGAATTGGTCTTTTTTGATTTCAATATGCGTTGGAATATTGGCCTTTGTATGTTTGGCAGTAATCGCCGCTACAATGACCGTTGTACTAAAGTGATTTCCTACATCATTTTGCACGATAAGGACAGGACGTTTTCCTCCTTGCTCACTTCCAACAACCGGCGATAAGTCCGCAAGATACACATCGCCTCTTACAATCTTATCACTCATTGATATACACCCGTTTCACGCGATCTGAGATGATGCAAAGCACTTCGTAAGCAATCGTTGCTGAACGCTTCGCTAATTCAATCGCGGTAATTTCTTCGTCTCCATCTTTCCCAAGGAGCGTCACCGTTGTGCCTACTGGAAATTCATGCGGTAAGCGAATCATGCACTGATCCATGCAGATACGTCCAACAATTGGACAACGAACGCCGTCCACTAAGACATCCCCTTTATTGTAGGCACGGATAAATCCATCCGCATAACCAACTGGAAGTGTCGCTACCCATTGCTCTTCCTCTGCTGTATAGGTCGCACCGTAGCTCACCGTATCTCCTGCTTCCAGCTTCTTCACTTTCACCATTTCCGTTTCCCAACGAAGCGCTGGCGTTAAGGATGACTCGTCTTTCAGCGCTAAGTCTCCATTGGAAGGATTAATTCCGTAAATTCCAATCCCATATCGAACAATGGCACTATCTCCTGCTCCATGCCAAAGCGCATAAGCGGAGTTCGAGTAATGCACATGTGCTGGTTTGACGCTTAATTCATCGACAAGACGGTGGAACTTCTCGATTTGTTTGGTCAACTGTGTCGTATCTGCTTCATCGGCAGTCGCAAAATGCGTGAAAATGCCTTCGAATTCAAACGGGCCATTTTGTAGCACGGCTTCGACCGCTGCTAATTCTTCCTCGTTGACCACACCGATACGTCCCATTCCAGAGTCCACGGCAATATGCACTTTTAACGGTATATCGTTTAAATACTGAGCGGCTTCTGTTAGCCACTCTACTGAGTCGACACTCGCAGTAATCTTATTTTCTGCTAGAAGTGCGGCATCTTCAACGCGGCTGAGGCCTAAAATTAAAATGGGTTGTGTAAAACCAGCTTGGCGTAGTCCTAGTCCCTCGTCCAGATTCGCTACACAGAACCCTGTAGCACCTGCTTCAACGGCTGCTTTGGCCACCGTAATCATCCCATGTCCGTACGCATTGGCTTTGACAACAGCATACAATTCTTGAGTAGGACTCAACTTCGCCAGTTGTTTTTTTATATTTTGTTTTACAATCGATAAATCCACTACAACTCGTGTATTTCGATGGATTGCTTCTAACATTATTGGTTCATTCCTTTTTATTCGTTGGATTCTAATACGACGACGGCATATGCATCATGATTCGTATGCGTAATGGTGACCCATGTTTTGTGGTCATACCGTTTGCACACAAGGACTGGTTTTCCAGACGCATCATTTAAGACTTCGATATCTTGGAAAGACACGTGTTGTCCAATTCCCGTTCCCAATGCTTTTGCGTAGGCTTCCTTGGCCGCAAAACGTCCTGCGAGAAACTCCACTTTTCGCTTCGTTGGAAGACTATTATATTTCTCTAGTTCTGCTGGAGTCAGTACTTTTTGTAAAAAAGTTTTCGGTTCTGCCACGATTTTTTCAATGCGTGAAAGTTCCACTGCATCCATTCCAAGTCCTGTAATCGCCATTGTCGTCTCCTTTAACGTATTTCATTCCTTCATTTTATCAAAATAATGACCATTTGTCAGAAATTTTATCGTTTCTTATGATTCCCAGAGGCCTTTCCATAAAATGACTTCCCCAGCCGCAAGAGACGCCTGCACATTGATAATGCGCTGGTTGCTAGATCCTCGAAACTGCAAAGTCAAATCCTTCTTGGCAAGTTCAAATCGTCCATCAACAAAAATATCAATCAAGCGGAGTAATTCCAGCTTATCCTCTGTTTCTTGCATCAATTCTTCCCATGTATATCCAGTCCACGACCACACGTCTTTGGTGTGCCCGTATGCTTGTCTGATTGCCTTTACTAGAGAAAGGCAGACACCCGTATTTAAAAACGGCTCGCCTCCAAGAAGTGTTAAACCCTGACAATACGAAGCGCCCACATCTTCAACGATTTGTGCTTCGAGTTCTTTCGTATACGGAATACCATAATTAAAATTTTGCGCGATAACGTTATAACACCCTTCACAGGCAAAAAGGCAGCCGCTCACATACAGCGAGCAGCGTACCCCTTCCCCATCAACAAAATTATACGGTTTATAGCTTGCAATCTTCCCTTGGGAATACTGCTGGCTGGTCCATTCTTTTGGCTTCGGGTTATTCATCCTCTGTCACCCCAAGCGCATAGCGTTCCTTGAGTTTTGGCATATGTTTCACACGCGAAGAAATCTCAACGTGACGCCCATGCACCATCGGACGTGCTTGCGGATTACCAAGATAACCACAAGTTCGTTTCACCACATCACACGTTTGCGGATCATGGTTTTTACACTGTGGACATTCGAATCCTTTACTAGTAGGAGTAAATTCGCCATCAAAACCGCACTTATAGCAGTGATCGATCGGCGTATTCGTTCCAAGGTAGCCAACTTTGTCATAGGCAAAATCCCACACGGCTTCCAGCGCCTTTGGATTTTGACGAAGCACTGGATATTCGCAGTAATGGATAAATCCACCTGAAGAATACACTGGATAATCTTTTTCGAAGTCAATCTTTTCAAATGGCGTTGGATTTTTACGCACATCGTAGTGGAAACTATTCGTGTAGTATTCCTTCTCGGTAATATCTGGCACGAGACCAAATTTTTCGATATCGAGCTTGCAGAAACGGTCTGTCAAACTTTCACTTGGAGTCGCATAAACGCTGAAATGATAGCCATATTCATCACCCCATGCATCGGTATGAGCCTTCAACGCCTTCACGATTTCTAAAGTAAAGGCCTTGGCTTCCGGATTCTTTTCCCAGGCAGGACCAAAGAAGGCTGTTGCGGCTTCATAGAGGCCGATATAGCCAAGAGAAACCGTCGCACGTTTGTTTCTAAAGAGGACGTCGACTTCTTCGCCATCCTTCAATCGTTGGCCAAACGCCCCGTAGTGATACAAGACAGGCGCATTGTCGCGAGTCGCTTCCTTACAACGTTCCACACGGTACACGAGTGCATCTTTACAAATCGCGAGTTTTTCCTCAAAAATCTCCCAAAACTTTTGAAGAGATCCGTCTGCTTCGAGCGCAATCCGAGGAATATTAAGAGTCACAACCCCTAAGTTCATCCGTCCATCGTTCACCTCTTGGCCGTTTTCGTCCTTCCACCCTTGTAAGAATGAACGGCATCCCATCGGCACCTTAAAGCTTCCTGTTAAACGGACGATTTGGTCATAGCTTAATACGTCTGGATACATGCGTTTTGTCGCACATTCCAACGCCAATTGCTTCACGTCGTAGTTTGGGTCATTGGCTTCCAAGTTCACGCCACGTTTCAAAGTGAAGACGAGTTTCGGGAAAATGGCAGTTCGTTTTTCTTTGCCAATCCCTTCCATACGCACTTGCAAGATGGCCTTTTGAATACAACGTTCGAAGTGATTCGTTCCGAGTCCAAATCCAAGTGTTGTAAATGGCGTTTGTCCTTGTGAGGTATAAAGCGTGTTGATTTCATATTCTAACGATTGCATCGCATCATAAATATCTTTTTCCGTCTTCTTCATCGCATAGGCTTCTTGACGGTCTTCTCCTTCAATCCAGACTTTTGCATCTGCTAAATGCTTTTCGTAATTCTTGGCTGCATAAGGTGCTAGTAACTCATCCACACGGTTAGCAGAACACCCACCATACTGACTGCTTGCCACATTGGCGATAATCTGCGCCATTTGTGCGGTAGCTGTTTGGATGGATTTAGGAGATTCCACTTCTGCATTTCCAATTTTAAAACCGAGCCCTAGCATGTGCTCGAAGTCAATTAAGCAACAGTTCGTGAGCGGCATATATGGATGATAGTCCAAGTCGTGATAATGGATGTCGCCTTTTAAATGCGCATTGGCCACGTGCGGCGGAAGCATCTTCAAACCGATAATCTTCCCAACCGTCCCAGCCGTTAAGTCGCGCTGTGTATTAAAAACTTTACTATCTTTATTCGCGTTCTCGTTGACGACGCTAGCTTCTTTATTCGTTAATCGTGAGAGCGCCCATTGGAAATCCAACTGATTCTTACGGCGTAAATCACGGTCTACACGGTAGGAGATATACTCTTGTGCAAGGGCAGACTCCCCATCTTCAATCAGTAAATGTTCAATGATATTTTGAATTTCATAAATCTCAATCGTATCGTTAAAGCGTCTTGAAATCTCCGCGAGGACATCCTCGACGATGCGACCAAGCACTACCATCCGCTCGTCGCTTAATGTACCATTCAATCCGATTTCCGCTTTTTCAATCGCACGTTGAATTTTTTCCTTTTGAAATTCGACTTGTCGGCCATCCCTCTTCGTGACCGATAATGCTGTTAAAGTCTCTACACTCATCACGATTCCTCCTTAAACTCTAGTCCTTATTGTAGCACTCCAAACAGAAAAATCAACCCCTAAAACACAATATATTGTGTTTTAGAATTGTTATATTTTACAACATATAGTGTGTAAAGGCGCAAAAAAACTCTCTGACAAATCTGTCAGAGAGTCTGAATTTCTTATTTTTGTGCGTTTTTAACAGCTTCGACCATCTTATCCCACACGTTTTCCATATCTTGTACCAATTTCAATTGCGTACGTGCACGGTCCAAGTTTTGTCCTGGACGAGTCGTTGCGTAATAAACGTCCCCATTGATATAGTCCGTCAAGAAACGAATACCTTGTTCTAGCGTAATGACGCGAGCACCCCAAGGTAAGTATTCAAGTTCGGCTTCTGTCAAGATGCCGTTTGTCCCTTCGATAAAGCCTTTCACGTAAGTTTCATATAAGTCGAAATCGAAGTTCACTTTTGTTAAATCGGATTCGTCTTCGGCACAATCATTAGCACCAAAACGAATCGAATCCCCAAAATCAAATAACACTAACCCTGGCATCACTGTATCAAGGTCCACGATGCAAAGCGGTTCTTTCGTTTCGCTGTCGAACATAATGTTGTTTAACTTTGTATCATTGTGCGTTACACGAAGCGGCAATACGCCTTCATCGAGTAAATCATAGAGTAAGAAGCAGTCCGCTTTACGGTTTTGGATAAATGCAATCTCTTCTTGCACCTCTTTCACACGGCCAACGCGATCTTCTTTAATCGCTTCTTCCAACTGTCTGTAACGATTACGTGTATCGTGAAATTTTGGAATCACTTCGACTAATTGGCTCGCATCGAAGTCGTTTAAGTCATAGGCAAAACGACCAAATGCTTTCGCTGTGATGTAAAATTGCTCTGGACTTTCTACTTTATCTAATGAATAGCTATTTTTAACGGAATCATAAATACGCCAGTAAGTTCCGTTATCCAAGTTGGCTGTTAAGTGGCCATCTTTTGTACGGATGACACGAAGCGTTTCACGAGCAGCATCGCGCCCTTCTGCTTCGTATTTCTCGCGAAGATAAGTCGTTACCTTCTCGATATTTTCCATTAAGCCGCGAACATTTGGAAAAATATCATGGTTAATGGCTTGTAATACATATTGTTTTTCTTCATTTTCATGTGTATGTGTAATTTGATAGGTTTTATTAATTAATCCATTTCCTAAAGGTTGAATATCTACTAATTCCCCTGGTAATTCGTAATATTCATATGCCACACGAGCATTATTTAATGGATTTCCTTCTGTCGTCATAACCTTTTCCCCTTTTACCTTCTAACAAAGTCGTATGTGTCTATTGTACCGCTTTCACGACTAAAAAGGAAGATATTCGGCGAAAAAAAAGCAGAAGAACTATTAGTTCTTCTGCAGTTTCTGTTATTTCATTTCTTTTGAGCTTTCCATGATCGCATCGATTAAGCCGTATTCTAAGGCTTCTTGTGCTGTCATGTAGTTATCACGGTCTGTATCTTTTTCGATACGTGATAATTTTTGACCTGTTTGTTTTGCCAAGATTTTATTTAAACGTTCACGTGTTTTTAAGATTTGACGTGCTGCAATTTCGATTTCTGTCGCTTGCCCTTGTGCTCCGCCTAAAGGTTGGTGGATTAAGATTTCAGCGTTTGGTAATGCAAAACGTTTCCCTTTCGCACCAGCTGTTAATAGGAATGAACCCATTGACGCTGCTAGACCCATCGCGATTGTTTGAACGTCTGCTTTAATGAAGTTCATTGTATCGTAGATGGCTAGACCAGCCGTTACGCTTCCTCCTGGAGAGTTAATATACATGTAAATATCTTTCTCAGGATCTTGTGCATCTAAGAATAGTAATTGCGCGATAATCGCATTGGCCATATCGTCGTGAACAGGTCCACTCACCATAATAATACGGTCTTTTAATAAACGTGAGTAAATATCATAAGCACGTTCTCCGCGAGAAGATTGCTCGATAACTGTTGGAATTAAATTCATAAGTCTTCCTCCAAATTTTATTTTGTTTTAGTCTACTTCAATAGTCAACAAAGGTCAATCTATCTGCTTGTTAGTTAATAAAGTTGAAAATCTTATCCCATACTTCTTTTGAGAAAATATCAAATGGGTTGTGACCTTCACCAAGAACGGCATAACCAACCATTAAGCCAAGTGCAAATAAGATGACTGCGATAATCACGAAGATTAAGACACGGAGTAGCGCCGTCAATAATAAGTGACCACTATTTTTCAATTCTTGCTTCATGCTTCTTCTTTCCTTTCATCATCAATCATATTCGCAGTTGGGTTCATTACGACTTTCTTAGAACTGAAGAGTCTTCTGAGTCCTGAGAAAATACCACGATCTGCTTTAATGCGGTTTAATAAAATTCCTGTTCCAATCGCAACACTTTGAAGCGGGTTCTCCGCCACCATCACAGGAACTTGTAGCTTCTCTGAAAGCATACGGTCGATTCCTTGGATGAGCGCTCCGCCCCCTGTCACCATCACGCCGCGTTCGATAATATCGCCTGCGAGTTCTGGTGGAGTTGCTTCGAGTACGAGTCTAGCTTCTTCGCCAATCGTATCGAGCATTTCTTTTAAGCAATGATAAATTTCATTTGTATAA
>JABZYV010000030.1:0-24589 GCA_015264955.1 Streptococcus sp.
ATTGAAAGGAATGAACTTACTCGTGAGCGAACAAATACTTGAAAAACGAAGAGGTCTTGGAACGTTTGTAGCAGAAGGGGCCAGAAAAATTATCTTAAGCAAGAAGCAAAATGAATTTGCCAATCAAATGGTGCCAAACTTCTTAAAAGAAGCACAAGCGCTTGGTATTACGAAAGACGAATTAGTAAAAATCATCGAAGGAGGCTTCCAATAATGAGTATCGAAGTCAAAGATTTAAAGAAGAAGTTTTTTAAAAAAGAAGCGGTAAAAGGAGCAACATTCACGATTGAACCTGAAAGTATTATCGGGTTGCTCGGACGAAATGGTGCCGGAAAGAGTACTGTGCTAAATATGATTGCACGCCGCATCGAAAAGACAAGCGGTGACATCACTCTTGATGGAGTAGACCTTCATAAGACAGCAAGCGCGATGCATGAAGTGTACTTATCAAGTTCTGATAACTGGTTCCCACGCGAATATAAATTCAAAGATCTTCTCGCTATCTATAAAGACACTTATCCAGAATTTGATATGGAATTTGCCGAAGACCTCATCAAAGTGTTTGATGTGAACGTAAAGCAAAGATACTCAAAAGCATCAACAGGGTATAAAAGCATTATGAAGATTATCTTGGCGCTTGCGAACCCTAGCGAATACATCTTCTTAGATGAACCAGTGCTTGGGCTTGATGCGAATCACCGACATATCTTCAACAAGAAATTACTCGAAGCGTATGCGCGCCGTCCTCGTACATTTGTCATCGCAACGCATTTAATCGAAGAAGTTGCTTCAATTTTAGAAAAAGTGATTGTTATCAAAGACGGATTAGTCACAGAGGAAGTGTTGGTCGAAGATGTTCTTCGTAAAGGATACGTCGTAAGTGGTGCATCCCCATTAGTACAAGAATATGTTGCCGATAAGAAAGTTCTTGAAACAGATCAAATCGGAAACTTTACAAGAAGCGTGGTGATTGGTGCTATTGGAGAAGCCCAACCTGGATTAGAGTTTTCTCCATTAACATTACAAGATTACTTTATCTCAATCACTCGAAAGGAGAATGAATAAGATGAACCGTTTATTATCAGTTGTCAGCATGGGATTAGCTAGAAGATGGAAAACAATTTTAATGTTCTTAGGAATTTGGTGGATTATTACAAGTTTCATAATGAAGATTTTTGCAAATGGGGACTTTAGCACATTCGGTAGTTATTTCCCAATTTACTTTGATAATGAAATTTCATTGATTCTCTTAATCATTGGGATTGGCTATATCGTTGAACAATTTCGTCTAGAAAGCCAATTAGGTTTAACTAGAAAAGAACAAATCGAAAGCTTATTCATCCAAACTCTTGTCGATTCTGGAATCATCACACTCATTTACGCCTTATTAATTCCATTAGGAAATGGAGTTTCATTGGGCTCAGTAACCATTCAATCGCGCATTGGAGACCTATTTGACCCAGAAAATATTGTGATTAGCATTGCAGTCTTTTTTGTTAAAGTCGTTCTAATGCACCTAATCGCAAATGTTATTGGAATTGTGCTTAATAAATTTAATCAAAAAACAGGCATCTATGGACTAGGCCTATTGTGCTTGATTACCGCATTAATAGGAGGAAGTTTTGCTCGCCAAATTAATGGAGGCCAAATGCCAGGATTTGTAACTGGATTTCTAGAATTTATTAACTTCATTAATACACATAAAATTGAATCTATTTCTATCGCATTAGTGATTCTAGTGGTACTTCAAATCCTCGTTACAAGAAAACACCAAAGTATCGCTCCAGAATAAAATCTATCCCAGAACTCCTGCACTAAGGAGTTCTTTTTGTTTAGGGCGGAGGTTTCTCTCCTTTCTTTTTTAGTCTGTTGGTCGAATTTTGAAAAGTGAAATAGTCTATTTTTTCGAATGAAAAGGATTGAATCAGTCAAACGGAGTGCCTATCGGATTCTATAGTGTGAGTAATAGCGAGTGTAACTGATGCGAATTAGCAGTAGTTAGGAATTTATTCCTTACTACTGCTTTGAGGCTCAGTAGGTGAGAGACCATGGCTCGAACCGCTACAGCTATTACAAACACTATGAAGAAATCCGATAAAGGCACGCAGTGTTAGACGATTAGATTCTTTTCATTCGTACACCGAAGGTGTATATTGGTTGCTTAACTTTTTCATAAACCAAACCACTTTTGAATCAGCGTCCCGCGAACTATGGTATACTATAGAAGACTAAAGAAAGAAAGGTTGAGAAACCATGAAAAGACCAATCGGGTTTATCGATTCGGGCGTTGGCGGTCTTACCGTCCTCAAAGAAGCCCTCAAACAATTACCAAACGAATCCATGATCTTCCTCGGCGATTCAGCACGTTGCCCATACGGCACACGACCAGTTGAAGAAATCCGCCAATACACATTAGAAATGGTGCAATTTTTACTAGAGAAAAACATTAAAATGCTCGTGATTGCCTGTAATACCGCGACTGCAGTGGTGCTAGAAGAATTACAAAACACATTAACGATTCCAGTCGTTGGAGTGATTCAACCAGGAAGCCTTGCAGCCATCAAGCAGACCAAGAATGACCGCATCGGTGTTCTTGGAACAAATGCAACCATTGCAAGTAAAGTTTATCCAAAGACGATGCATGACAAAAATAAAGATATTGAAGTCTTTGATATTGCTTGTCCGAAATTTGTACCGATTGTTGAAAATAATCAATCGGATACCAAAGAAGCAGAAGAAGTGGTTCGTGAAACCTTGCGTCCATTAGAAGGCACAGAGGTCGATACAGTGATTCTAGGCTGTACGCATTATCCATTGCTTCGTCAAACGATTCAAAAAGTCGTAGGAGACAGCGTCACATTAATTGACTCAGGAGCAGAAACAGTCTCAAGCGTGAGCGCATTATTAGATTATTGCAAATTAAGCGAAACTCCTGAAACGAATCCAGAACCAACTCTTGAAATTTATACAACTGGAGAAGCAAGCCTCTTTGAAGAGATTGCTGAAAACTGGTTGAATCGAACAGGTCTGAAGGTGAAAAAAGTGACACTTAAAGAAGAAGTAAAACCCGTCGAATTGAAAAAAGAAATCGTGATTGCGACGAATAATGTTGGGAAAGCCAAAGAGTTTGCGGAGATTTTCGAACCAAAGGGATATTCTGTTAAGACTCTTCGAGATTTTCCAGAATTAGAAGAAGTCGAGGAAACGGGAACGACCTTCGAAGAAAATGCACGCTTGAAAGCTGAAACGATCGCTAACGAGCTGCAAACAATCGTATTAGCGGATGACTCTGGTCTTTGCGTGGACGCGTTAGACGGTCAACCAGGAGTATATTCAGCACGATTTGCCGGCGAACCAAAGAGCGATGCTGCGAATAACGCAAAACTCTTATCAGAACTTGGCGGACTCGTTGGAGAAGAGCGCTCGGCGCATTTCACTTGTTGCTTAGTGCTAGCTGCACCAAATAGCGAATCACTTGTGGTTCAAGCCGAATGCCCAGGTCAAATCGCGACTCTACCAGCTGGGGATAGCGGATTCGGATATGATCCATTGTTTGTTGTTCCTGAGTATGGTAAGACATTTGCGGAACTAGGAATGGATATTAAAAATAAAATTAGCCACCGTGCGAAAGCCATTGAATTGCTTGTTAGCCAGTGGGAAAAATGGACTCATGAGTTAAATCAAACGGAGGAATAATTATGAAAATTGTCGTTGTCAGTGATAACCATGGACAAGAGTTAACATTAAAGAAAATCTTCGACCACTATGCAGGAAGCGATGTGACATTCGTGCATACAGGGGATTCAGAATTTCCTTATAAAGATGAACGTCTATCGCATTGTATTCGCGTAACAGGAAACTGTGATTACGACCCAGAGTATCCTCGTTCAGAAGTGTTCACACTAGAAGGTATCAATTTCTTTGTAGCGCATGGTCACTTCGAATATGTGAACACCGGTCGTGAGTATTTAGCAAATGCGGCTAAAGAAATGGGGGCGCGTGTCGCATTTTACGGACATACGCATAAACTAAATACGGAGAATGTTAACGGTGTGCTTTGCATCAACTCAGGGTCAACGAACTATCCGCGTGGTAGCTATATGGGGACACCGTCGTATGCAGTACTGGATATTCTTTCAAAAGACAAATTACGTTTAACCTATTACACAACGAAACACGAAGTATTAGATGGACTCGTTTTAGACTATACGTGGTCTGATGAGGGAGGGTATACGCTTGATTCATAAGAAAATCCAAGAGTTACTACTTGAAGACCGTGATAAGCTCTTTATCGATGCAGAAAAAGTAGCTATCCTTCAAGAAGACCATACTTTGGAACACGCGATGCTTGTGTTGACGAATGTGCGTTATTCACTCATTCCTGTACTGAACAAGGAAAATAAAATTGTAGGTCTGATTTCACTGGCGATGATTTTACATAAAATCACGGGTGTGGAGCAAATTCATATGAATCAGTTAGGAAAATACAAAGTGCGTGAAGTTATGCGTACGGAGTTTCCAATCATTCATCAGGATACGCAAGTGGAAGATGTGTTAAATGAGCTTGTGGATGAGAGTTTTATTTGTATTGGGAATGAGGAGAATGAGTTTGTGGGGATCGTGACGAGGAAGGAGCTTTTAAAGCGCATCAACTTCATGGTACATGAACTCACCCGCGAATATGATTTTGTGGAAAAAGAAAATAGTAAATAAACCAATTACTTTAGAGTCCTTTGGATATTCATATAGTAATCATTGTAGCTGTACCGGACTGAGCCTTACGTCTCAGTTCCTATCGAGCCTCAAACTGGCGCTAGAAAATAAATTTTCAAGCACCAGTAATTCGCATCGATTACACTCGCTACGATGATTACTACATTATCCAAAGGACTCTTTGTAATTGGTTTATTCAAATTTAAGGAAGTTTATGTACCATTCCGCATATAACAGAGGAAAGGGAAGATAGTATCTGCATCCTACGGAAAACAAAAAGAAGGCGCGAGGCCTTCTTTTTTAGTTAGTTGTATATGGGATGATAGGGGACGAGAGGTCGATACCTTGTTTTAGCAGTGCTTCTTGATAAAGTGTTAAATAGCGTTGGTAGGTTGCATGTTGCAAGCCGTTTTTTGTCATTAGAGCGATGGTGAATACAAATTGACCATTTGGTTTGGTTTGTGGTCCAACGATTTTTGGCGGAGCGGTTAGAGCTTCGTCGGTTCGTGTATATTGGTTATTAATTTCTTCAATGACTGAGTATACGGATTTTAAATCCACGTTGCTATTTAAAGGTAATTCGATTAAAGCACGCATATTTCCACGTGATTGGTTACTTACGACTGTGATATTGCGGTTTGGAATGTAGTGCAGTGTTCCGTCATATCCGCGAACTTGTGTAGTACGGACTCCGACGCTTGCAATGGTTCCGGAAATGTTATTGATTAAAACAGCATCTCCAACTTCGAATTGGCGTTCAAGAAGGATAAAGAGACCGTTGATCACATCTGATAGGAACCCTTGCGCACCAAGACCAAGGGCAACTCCGGCAATTCCGGCACCAGCAAGTAAGCTAGAGATTGGAACACCGATAATCGAAAGAATCCAGTAAATTAAGATGAAGTATAGGAAATAATCGAGCATATTTTCTAAGAGCTTCACGATCGTCTTTTGTCTATTTTCACTTTGGCGAACGACTTTCACAGAGGAAAGAATGGTTTTCTTAAATAGAAAATGTAAAAACTTCTTTCCAAAGTAGAAGATGAGGAATAATAAAATTAATGATAATAATTTCGTAAAAACATTTGATAAAATGGATTCCCAATCAAAGGAATTCCAGTAATTCGTAAAGAAATTTGAGATGGAATCCATCCATAAAATAATATGCATAAGCGTCACCCTTTGATAGTAATAAAATAAGTGTAACATATGTAAAAAATGATTGGAAGCATAGGCAATTTAAGAAATAATATGATGGTATTTTTCAGAAGAAAGTGTTATCATTAACTCATACTTAAAGATTGGAGGAATGGCTCAATGACAGGTGTTGAGATTGCTGCATTAATTGCTGCATGTGCTTTATTAGCATTAGTGGTATTTGTAATTGTCAAAGTATCACCGATTTTATCAAGATTAAATAAAACCGTTGATAACGTGAATCATTCATTAGAAGTCATTACAAAAGATGTTGATAGTCTTTCAATTGAAGTTGAAGGGTTATTAAATAAAGCAAATGTACTCGTAGATGACGTGAACGGCAAACTTAGAGTGACAAATCCGTTGTTTATAGCGGCAGGCGATTTAGGTGTGACGATTTCTGATGTAAATACATCATCTCGTAATCTAGCAACAAAAGCAGTGAAGCTTTCAAAAACAAGCCGTGCAGTTGCGGCATTTAATTTTGGAAGATCGATTCTTTCAAAGAAGAAAAAAGTAAAATAACGAAACGGAGTGTTGAACATGAGTAAATCAGGTGGATTTTTATTAGGAGCATTTATCGGAGCCTCTGCAGCAGCAGTAACAGCTTTATTATTTGCACCAAAATCAGGTAAAGAATTACGTGAAGATTTAGCGAAAGAAGCAGATCGCTATAAAGAACAATTATCAGAATATGGTGAAATCGCACGTGCAAAAGGTGTTGAATTCGCAGAAGTAGCTAAAACTTCAACACAAGATATCCGCATTAACTTACAAGAACAAGCTGGCCAATTCAAAGAACAAGTTTCTAAACAAGCAGCTAACTTAAAAGATCAAGTTGCAGTACACACTGAAAACTTAAAAGGCCAATTTAGCGAAACAGTTGATAAAGTAAAAGGAAACTTTGCTAAACACAAAGAAAAATCAGCTGAAGTGGTTGCTGAATTAGCAGAAAACGTTAAAGAAAAAGCTGAAGACGTTAAAGAAAAAGCAGAAGACGTTAAAGAAGAAGCTTAATTTCATTAATAAACAACGAAAGCCTGGGGATTTTCCCAGGCTTTTTATTTTTTGATTAGAATTCATATTTAACGGCTGTGAAGAGTTTTGCACCGTCTTTTGTTACGGCTAAGCAGTCTTCAATACGTACCCCGTAGTCACCTGAAATATACACACCAGGTTCAACAGAGAAGCACATCCCTTCAACGAGTTCCATATCGTTTCCTTCCATAATAGAAGGGAACTCATGAACGCTTTGTCCAATTCCGTGTCCAAGGCGGTGGATGAAGTATTCACCATATCCAGCTTCCGCGATAATGTCACGAGCAATCTTATCAATTTCGCTAGCTTTCATGCCAGGTTTTACTGCTTGGATAGCTGTATCGTGTGCTTTTTGTACAATGTCATAGATTTCTTGATGGCGTGGGTCTTTCGCGCTTTCGCTTCCAAAGAAGACCGTACGAGTAATGTCACTTGCGTAGCCATCGACCATCGTTCCTAGGTCAAAGAGGACCCATTCGTTTTCTTTAAGGGTACGGTCTCCAGGTTCACCGTGAGGATCCGCAGCGTGGTCTCCAAAGAGCACCATTGTATCAAAGCTCATTTGAGAGACACCTAGTTTTTTCATTTCGAATTCGATAATGGCAACGACTTCGCGTTCTGTAATGCCAACTTTCAAGGCCTTCTTTCCAATTTCAATGGCTTTATCGGCAAAGGTTCCTGAGTAGACGAGTTTATCAACAGCTTCTGCGTCTTTTACGAGACGAAGTTGTTGAACCACTGGCGTTAAGTCCACTGAGAACTGAATACCAGGGAAGTGCTTTTGCAATTGTTCAGCAGCAAAGAGTGAGAAGTCCACTTTTTCCACGGCGAAATTAAGCTCTGTAGGGAAGTGTTCCTTAATCGCATCGGATAAGAGTTTCCAACCATCTTCATGGTCTTGATAACTCTTCACGATAAAGCCGGGCTCAGCTTTTTGAGCGACTTGATGTTCTAATGCTGGAACGAAGACTAGCGGAGTAGCACCGGGTGTATATACAAGGGCTACAATTCGTTCATGTGGTTCTGTTGAGAATTTCGTCAAAAGACGAATGGTCTCTGGATTTTGGATAAAAACAATCGGATTTTGTTTTTCTTTCATTTCACTTTCCAATTGCATAAAAGTAGCGTTTAGTTTCATAATTTCATCTCCTTGAATCTATTGTAGCATATTATTACATCAATGATGTAAATAGTTTCAAAAATTATATGAAAATTGTTGTTAAACGCTTGCAAAAGATTTATGAAAGTGCTACCCTAAGATTAGATGAAAAGATGCACAAAGGAGATTTGTAGATGGAAAAGCAAACAATTACGATTTATGACGTTGCTCGTGAAGCAAATGTATCCATGGCTACTGTATCACGTGTAGTAAATGGAAACCCTAACGTAAAACCAGCAACTCGTAAAAGAGTGCTAGATGTTATCGATGAATTAGATTATCGTCCAAATGCCGTTGCTCGTGGACTTGCAAGTAAAAAAACTACGACTGTTGGAGTCATCATTCCAGATGTCACAAACCTTTACTTTGCGAGCTTAGCGCGTGGTATTGATGACATTGCGACAATGTATAAATACAACATTATTCTAGCGAACTCAGACCAAAATAATCATAAAGAAATTCAAGTGTTAAACACATTATTGTCAAAACAAGTAGATGGTATTTTATATATGGGGAACCATTTAACACCTGAATTACGTACTGAAATTATTCGTTCTAAAACACCAATCGTTTTAGCAGGAACAATGGATGCGGAACATGAAATTGCGTCTGTAAATATTGACTTTAAAGAAGCAACTCAAGAAGCCGTTGAAACATTAATTGAAAACGGACATAAGAAAGTAGCGTTCGTAACAGCTGCGTTGAAGAATGTCGCTTCTGTAGATTTCCGTTTAGAAGGATATAAAGCTGCTTTAGATAAAGCAGGTATTAAATTCGATCCTAAATTAGTATACGAAGTGCCATTGACATATCACGCTGGTGAATCAGTAGCGGAACGTATTCATAAAGCAGGCGTAACAGCGGCAATCGTAACTGACGACGAAACTTCTGTAGGATTATTAAATGGATTAATCGACTTAGGAATTAAAGTTCCTGAGAAATTCGAAATCATCTCAAGCAATAACTCTAAATTAACGAAGATGACTCGTCCAATTCTTTCAACAATTGCACCACCTTTATATGATATCGGTGCGGTAGCAATGCGTCTATTGACGAAGATTATGAACAAAGAAGAGATTGTTGAATCTGAAATTACATTACCTTACAAGATTGAGTTACGACACACAACTAAATAAAGTTAAGCAAACAGCCTATCGAAATTTCGATAGGCTGTTTTACTTTCTTCCTATATATAATAGAAGCAATCAAAAAGGCCGGACAGATGTCCAGCCTTTTGTTTGTTTACGGTTAATGTGCCTGAGTTGTTGCAGGAGCTTGAGTTGAAGGTGCTTGCGTTGTTGCAGGAGCTTGGCTTGAAGGAGCTTGAGTTGCAGGAGCCTGAGTCGTATCAGGTTTCTTCTCTTCCTTCTTCTGTTCTTTTTTCTCTTCTTTCTTCTTATCGCTAGAAGATGAAGATTTATTCCAGAATCGACTTAATTCTTCTGGGGTTGCACCCACCATAAAGTCATATCTTGGATCCATAGGAGGGAAGTCCTTCTTGAACCAATCTGTTGTCATTGAACCACCGATTGAGTAAGTACCACCATTTTCTCCTTTAAATGAACCTGCTTTTGTACCAGTTGTTGATACGACAGAATCACGATATACAGAGTCTGGTTGCGTAAAGCTTGTTTCTTTACCAATCAATTCAGGGTTTGCTTCGTATGCAGCTCTCATTAAGTTCGTCCATTGACGTTGGCTACGCATCGTTGGTTCACCGTATCCGTCGCCACCAGTAATTGCGTATCGAGCGTTATAGAAGTTGTCATATCCAATCCATGAACCGAGAGTAACTGTTGGTGTATAAGCCACAAACCAGTTATCAATCTCGTTTTCTGAAGTACCTGTTTTACCAGCTAAATCAGAACTGAATCCCATATTTCCTTTAATATTGTAGAAGATTGTAGAGCTTGCGATATCTTGTAACATGTTTGTTGTTAAGAACGCTGTAGCATCTGAGAAGACGCGCTCTGCTTTATCTTCGTGTTGGTAAATCACATTTCCACGAGAGTCTTCAATCTTTTCGATTAAGTATGATTCGTGGTGTTCACCGCCGTTTGCCAGTGTAGAGAAGGCACTAGTTTGTTCTCTTACAGAAGGACCTGTTCTCGTACCACCGATTGAAAGGGCGATATTTTGATATTCATCTTCACCGATACCTTCAGTGATACCCATTTTCTTCAAGTATTCACCAGCGTTAATGCCTTTTTGAAGCATTGCTTGGTAAATCTTAATAACTGGGTTGTTTAATGATTTGAACAATGCGTAACGAACCGTTAAGAATTGGTTCGTAATAGAGTTACCATAGTTGGTTGGTTGCCAGTAAGTTCCGTTTCCTTGTGCGATACTAATCTTTGTATCCGGAACGATGCTTGCTGGGTAAATCAAGTTGTTTTCAATCGCTGGTGCATATACCAAGATTGGCTTGATGGTTGAACCAGGAGAGCGGTGTGTTGAAAACGCGTGGTCCACTTGGTTGGCTTCAAAGTCACGACCTGCGACGAAACCAAGAATACGACCTGTTTTGTTTTCGATTAATACAGCACCATTTTGAGCTGGCTCTTTTTGAGATTTAGTTTCACCAGTACTTTGATCAACATATTGTGTGTTATATGTTGGTCCAATTAAGTCCCCGTTTTCAGCAATGGCTTTTTGCATTGCATCGTATACTTTTTGGTCAACGGTTGAAGTGACACGGTAACCAGAAGAACTTAATTCACGCTCAGCCTCGTCATAGTATTTACTATATAATTCTGAGTCGTTTTTAACATCGTTATACGTCAATTTGTTTTTCTCTGCTGCTTTTGTCATTAAGACTTTAACGGCCTCACGATGCACAGCTTGATATAAGTATGATTGACGGTTTGAAGCAAGCTCTTTTGGAGGAAGGAAGTCCTTCGTAATGTCATACGCTAGAGCTTCTTCGTATTGTTCTTTAGTAATTTTATTTTCACGATACATACTGAAGAGAACAGTTTTCATACGTTCTACACCAGCAGATACGTCTTCTTTCATCGTTGCGACGTTTGTGTAAGGCGTGTAAACAATTGGGTTTTGAGGCATCCCAACAAGATATGCTGCTTGCGGCAGTGATAAGTCTTTTGCGGAAACCCCGAAGACACCTTGAGCGGCTTCTTCGATACCAGCAATGTTTAATCCGTTATTATTACGTCCAAACGGAGAAACGTTTAAGTAAGCTTCTAAGATTTGATCTTTCGTAAAGTGTTTTTCAAGACGCAATGCGTAAAGGATTTCGTTTGCTTTACGTTTGAAAGTAACTTCGCTTGTTAAAATCTGTTGCTTAATTAATTGTTGTGTTAACGTAGATCCACCCGTTGCGCCTGAATCAGAAGAAGCAACTTCTTGTAAGAGGGCACGGATAAGAGCCTTAGGAACAATCCCGTTATGATCATAGAATGAACTATCTTCTGTAGCGATGATTCCATCTTTTACATATTGCGAAATTTCTGATAAAGGTTTTACGATACGTAATTCATCAGTATTTACATCTGAAATCTTCGTTCCATCTTGATAGTAGAAACTAGAGATTAAGTTGAGATTTCCGATGGCATCACTCATTTGTTCTTGAGTGAGAGGTTCTTCATTGGAAGTCAAACTTGCAAAGTATCCAAGTCCAATCCCGCCTCCAAATACACCAATGAGCATCAGTGCTAGAATTGCGATTACAAAAATGTTTTTAAGGACTGAATAAGCAATATTAAAAATAAAACGCATATTTTTAAGAATCGGTTTGTTCCAAATAGAAAGTAGAGCCTCGCGCCAATCTGGAGTTTGGTTCTGTTCTGACATAAGTTCAACTCTTTTCATTTATACATATTTTTGTCTATTATATCAAAAAACGATGAAAATTACTATTTTTTACTTGTAGGAGTAGGGTTTGGAGCAATTTTTTATAAAAAAGTTAGAGGTGTAAAGAGAAAATACTTTACAAGCATCCGTCTATCTGCTAAACTATGTAACTGTGAGATTAATACATGGAGGTGTAAATAATGGCAGTTAAAATTCGTTTAAAACGTATGGGTTCTAAGAAAAGTCCTTTCTACCGTGTAGTTGTAGCTGATTCACGTTCACCACGTGATGGTCGTTTCATCGAAACAATCGGAACATACAACCCACTATTAAACCCAGCTGAAGTTTCAATCAATGAAGAATTAGCATTACAATGGTTAGCAAACGGTGCGCAACCTTCTGATACAGTTCGTAACTTGTTATCACAACAAGGTATCATGAAGAAATTCCACGAATCAAAGTTTTCTAAGTAATTTCTATAAAGTCGACAACTCGATGGAGAGGTGAAAAGAATGCCAGAGATTAGTGAATTAGTATTGTCAATGGTTAAACCATTAGTTGAATTCCCTGATGATGTTCGTATTGACGTCTCTGAATCAGATGAATTCATGGAATATACTTTACGCGTGAATCCTCAAGATATCGGTCGTGTGATCGGTAAACAAGGTCGTGTGGCTCGCGCTATCCGTACGATTACTTATAGTGTTCGTACTCGCGGACCAAAACGTGTGCGTCTAAGTATCGAGAACCTAGATTAATAGGCGAAGCCTTGGAGAAATCCAAGGCTTTTTTTGTGCTGTAAAATAAATAATAAAACGATGACTTCGAATCCTTACGGATTACTTTATACTCACTGTAAAAGGGCAACGGCTCGAGTCTAGCGTCTCTCGCCTTTAAAGCATCAAAGAAGGAGTAAGGAATTCTTCCTAACTCCTTCTAATTCGCATTTAATGCGATTCCCCATTACAGTGAGTATAAAATCCGTAGGCTTCTCCGTCATCGTTTAGTTATCATAAAAAAAGTTTGATTTTCTTCAAGGCTTTGCCGGGGGAAGAGAAAGAAAAAGGTGTGTGCTGGGAATAGAATCCGAAAGGTTTGTAATCGTTGGTGTTTACATAAAAATTGGATTTCTTCAAAGCTTCACCGGAGGGAAGAGACAACAGGGAGTGTGTGCGACGAGGATTCTTCGTCATCGTTAAGTTATCACAAAAAAAGTTTGGCTTTCTTCAAGGCTTTGCCGAGAGGGAGAGAGGAAACTATGGGTTATACCGTATACGGTATAACGAGTGTTCTTTTATTGTCGTTAATACTCGGTTTTTTGATTGTTTTTCGTGAGTTTGGTATGATAAGTGAGTAAAATTATAGTTGAAGGGAAGACCTTATGAAGAAAAAGCCGATATTAAAAGAACAAATGAATCGACAATATTATTATTTATTTGGCCTATCCACTATTTTGATGCTGCTAGCATTTTGTCTAGAATCGCCACAATCGTTACTTCAAGGAATGATAACGATTCTGATTTCGCCAAGTCAGTTGTTTACGGATTATATGCAAATTGCGTCTGTCGGAAGTACGCTGTTGAACGTGGCTATTATGCTTCTGATTAATATTTATAGTTATAAGAAATTAGAAATTCCTGTTAACGGAACGGTTATTGGGAGTTTGGGTATGCTTGCAGGATTCTCCTTCTTCGGGAAAAACCTTTTTAACAGTATTCCGTTTATGCTAGGCGTATGGATTTATGCGAAAGTAACAAGACAGAATTATCGAAATTATGTCATTGTCGGATTATTTGGGTCGGCATTAGGGCCACTTGTTTCTTTTCTTGCATTTGGAGGAGCCTTGCCAAGTGGTTGGAGTGTTTTTGTGGCGTATGCACTTGGAATCTTTATTGGATTTATTTTGCCACAATTATCAATGCAGTATTTAGGGTTCCATCAAGGGTTCAGCTTGTATAACGTTGGGTTTACAGCTGGGATTGTTGGGATGGTCGTTCTAGGATTTCTAAATGCATTTGAAATCGAAGTAGAAACAAAGACACTTGCGAGTACAGAAAGTCCGCTGATTTTATATGGAATCTTAATTGGACTTTGTGTGATTCTACTTGCGACAAGTTTCTATCTTCATTTTAAAAAGAAAGAAAAATATCACTTTAAATTACTCTTGAAACTATCAGGACGTCTGCCAAGTGACTTCGTAGAGATGACAAACTTGGCTACAGTGACATTCAATATGAGTATTATGGGGCTCATCCTATTAGGTTATGTGCTGATTAATGGTGGGCAACTCAATGGTCCGATTGTCGGCAGTATTATCGGAGCGATGAGTTTTGGAGCCTTCGGGAATCAAGTGAAAAATACGGTTCCTGTGCTAGTAGGGATTATGATTGGCTGCTACTTAACAGGAGTTGACGTGGCAAGTACGAGTGCGCTTGTGGCTGCGATTTTCGGAACGACATTAGCGCCGGTAAGCGGATATTATGGACCGCTTGCTGGGGTGATTGCAGGGTTTGTACACATTACACTTGTGAGCCACGTGGTTGTAATGCATGGTGGATTAAACCTCTATAACAATGGATTCGCGGGAGGATTCGTTGCGGCAGTTCTCGTACCGATTTTTGAAATTTTTGAAGGGATTCGTCAAGATATAAAAGAAAGAAAGGCTGAGGGATAATGGCAACAGAAAAGGATTTTGTGAAACGTATCGTGAAAGAAATGGTCGATTATTATTTGTACCATGAATTGTATGATGTAACAGCGCATGTCGTGTATGTACCGCATGAAAAAGCAACGATTACGTGCACAGCGCCGTATACAAAATTACCGGAAGACTTAGATTTATTAGAAGCAGGATTATCTGTAGAAAAACACTTAGAATTAGATTCGATGTACAGTTCGTTGATGGGATCGCATAATCGTGATAAAAACTATTGCATCCTTGGTCAATGTATTGATGATTACGATATTGAAGTAACGGATGAGACGCTTAAGATTATTGTAGAACGACTCTTTTAAGGAGGTAATGGAATGACAACTTTTTATAAAGTAGGAAAAATCGTAAATACACAAGGACTTCGTGGAGAAGTACGTGTGATTTCAACGACAGATTTTGCTGAAGAACGTTATAAAAAAGGGACAGAATTAGCCATTTTTAAAGAGGGAGAGTTCCTAACTTTTGTGACGGTGGTTAGTCATCGTCGTCATAAAAACTTTGATTTGTTAACGTTTCAAGGAATGAACCGTATCGAAGATGTTGAAAAATACAAAGAATGTCTCCTAAAGGTAGCCGAGGAGCAGTTGACAGAACTTGAAGATGACGAGTTTTACTACCACGAAATTATCGGAATTGAAATCGTAACGGATGAAGGCGAAGTACTTGGAAAAGTCACTGAAATTCTTTCACCAGGGTCAAATGATGTCTGGGTTGTAAAACAAAAAGGAAAGAAAGAACTCTTAATTCCATTTATTGAACCAGTCGTTTATAAAGTCGATAAAGAAGAAAAGAAAGCTTATATCCATCTATTGGAAGGGTTGATCGATTAAGATGAAGATTGATGTATTAACATTATTCCCTGAAATGGTACAAGGACCGATGACGCAATCGATTATCGGGAAGGCCATCGAAGCAGGAAAAATTGAATTTGAGACAACGGATTTCCGTCAGTTTTCAAACAATAAACATAATCATGTCGACGACTATCCATTCGGTGGGGGAGCTGGGATGCTTCTTAAGGTGGAACCGATTGATTTGGCGCTTGCGTCCATTCGCGAGCGTTCTCCTGAAACGACGCCACGTGTGATTTTAATGGATCCAGCTGGAAAGACATTTACGCAAAAGGATGCCGAAGAGTTGTCAAAGGAAGAACATTTGGTATTTATTTGTGGCCACTATGAAGGTTATGATGAACGCATTCGTACGCTGGTGACTGACGAGTATTCGATTGGAGACTTCGTGTTAACAGGTGGGGAATTAGCCGCAACGGTGATGATCGACGCCACGGTGCGACTCTTGCCAGATGTATTAGGAAATGATGAGTCAGCCGTTGGAGATTCGCATTCAACAGGATTACTCGAACACCCACAATATACACGTCCTAGAGAATATAAAGGAATGGAAGTTCCAGAAGTTCTCTTTAGCGGGAATCATGCAAAAATTGCACAGTGGCAAATGAAAGAATCGCTTCGTAAGACGTATTTAAGAAGACCGGATTTACTAGAAAAGTATGAACTCTCAAAAGAGGAAGCAAAGTTACTACAAGAAGTAAAAGAGGAAGAGGGATGCTAGATGACGGAACATCTAAGTGCAGAAGAAATTAAAGCATTTCAAGCACTGTTGTCTAAGGACGAAGGGCGTAGTGAAATGGTGCAGCTCTTCAAGTTGCTTGGGGATGCAACAAGACTGAATATTATTACGCTATTGACACAGCGCGAACCACTATGTGTAGAAGACTTAATGAACTGTACTGGAATGGAGCAGTCTGCGATTTCTCATCAGTTGAAAAAGCTTCGTGCTCATCATATTGTGAAGGCCGAAAAAGTCGGAAAACACGTGTGGTATTCGCTTGAAGATCACCATGTATTAGAACTCTATAACTTAGCGAGCGAGCACTGTTGTGAAGAGCATTCTTCGTAGTTTTTCTATGGAGAAAAATCGTAAAAAAAATTGATAAACTTGCTTGCATTTGATAGGCAAGTATGATAGTATATTTCGAGTGAGTGAGACTTCACTCAGAGATAACGATATTCCGCTGATTGGAAAAATGCCAAGTCATGAATGTTTGTTGGAAGGAGAAAAAACATGAGCAAATTAATCGAAGAATTAACTCAAGAACAATTACGTTCAGATATCCCTTCATTCCGTCCTGGTGACACTGTACGTGTTCACGCTAAGGTTGTTGAAGGAACTCGCGAACGTATCCAAATCTTCGAAGGCGTTGTTATCAAACGTCGTGGTGCTGGCATCAGCGAAACTTACACAGTACGTAAAGTTTCTAACGGTGTTGGTGTGGAACGTACATTCCCATTACACACTCCACGTGTAGCACAAATCGAAGTAGTTCGTTACGGTAAAGTTCGTCGTGCTAAATTATACTACCTACGTAACTTACGTGGTAAAGCAGCACGTATCCAAGAACGTCGTCGTTAATAGAAACACCAAAAGAGATTGGCTTCGGCCAGTCTCTTTTTTTATCTAAAAATAATTTAGAATAATTTTAAGATATCTCTTGACACATGAATGTTCATTCATGTATTATGTGATTAACAAGAAATAGTAAGGAGAGATATCATGGATTTCAAAGAGCTAACACATAACCTAAAACATAAATTTGAACACCTTTTGAATAAAGAAGAAACTCATGAAGGAGAAACATGCCAAGATCATTACTTGCATCATGAAGATCACGACCACGATCACGAGCATGAGCACCATCATGAACATGGACATCGTCAAGGTCACAACCACGATGATAGTAAAGCAGTTATCTTTTATATTGCAGGACTAGTCCTTTACATTATCGGGATGGTTCTTCAATATATGGGGAACGGGATTGCGAATATTCTATTCATTCTAACTGTCATCCTTTCAGGTTACCATGTAACAATGGAAGGTATTGAAGATACGATTGAACGTAGCAAGAAAAAAGGGAAGTTCCAACCGAATGTGCATATTTTAATGACACTTGCGGCAGTTGGCGCAGTGTTAATTGGGAACGCTGAAGAAGGGGCTCTACTGATTTTGATTTTCGCGGGAGCTCACTTCCTTGAAGAATATGTTGAAGAGAAGAGTCGTAAGTCGCTAACAGCGTTATTACAAATGAATCCAACACAAGCGCGTCTCATCCAAGAAAACGGAGAAGTCGTTGTCGTTGAAGTGGCTAGCTTAAAAGTTGGAGATACTTTAGAAGTATTGAATGGCGATCAAGTGCCAATCGATGGAGTCATCACAAAAGGGTTAACTTCGATTGATGAAGCCACTATTACAGGTGAAAGCATGCCTCGTTCAAAAGGTGAAGGCGATTCAGTATTTGCAAGTACTGTAAATATTTCTAATCGTTTTGAAATGCAAGTAACTGCAGAAAGTACGGATACAGTCTTTGCGAAAATCATGAAGGTTGTTGAAAATGCGCAACATTCAATGAATAAACAAGCAACCTTTATTCAAAAGATTGAACCAATTTATGTCAACATCGTTTTAATCGTTTGGCCAATCTTCCTATTGTTTGGATACTTCCTTATGGGATGGGATTTAAATACAACACTTTATCGTGGAATGGTTTACCTTATCGGGGTATCTCCATGTGCCTTAGCAGCGAGTGCCGTTCCAGCAACTTTAGCAGCGATGTCTCGTTTATCAAAAATGGGGATTTTAGCCAAAGGTGGAGCAGCAATCTCTCAATTACAAGAATTACGTGTCATCTCGTTTGATAAAACTGGAACCTTAACAAAAGGAACTCCAGATTTAACAGATTACTGGTTTGAAGACGAAGCAATGATTCCAGCAGTGGTTGCGATGGAAAAACAATCGACACACCCACTGGCACAAGCAGTTGTTCAAAAATTCAGCGAATGGACAGTACTTGAAGAAGAAATCGAAGTGGAAGTTCTTGTGGGACAAGGGGTACGTTCTGTTGTTAGCGGTGAAGAAATCCAAATTGTGAAACCACTAGATACCGTCAACCGTTCGGCAGAAGTTTCTTCTCGCATGCAAGAATGGGCCAGCGAAGGCAAGACAGTTGTAACGGTTGTAAAAGACAATAGAATTGTTGGTTTGATGGCATTTATGGACCTTCCAAATGAAGCTTCAAAAGCGGTGCTCGATTACTTCAAGAGCGAACTCGTGCATACAACAATGATTACAGGGGATTCAAGAGAAACTGCTGAAATGATTGGTATGAAGCTTGGAGTACAAGAAGTTGTCGCGAATGTATTGCCAGAAGAAAAATTAGAAAAGATTCAGTCTCAAAAAGAACGCTATGGCTTAACTGCGATGGTAGGGGACGGCGTGAATGATGCACCAGCTCTTGCGACTGCTGACATCGGTATTGCGATGGGGAATGGAACAGATATCGCGATTGAAACAAGTGATATCGTCATTATGAAAAACGACTTACAAAAACTCGTTTCAGCGCATAAGATTAGTAAGAAATTACATCGTGTGATTTTAGAAAATATGATTTTTGCGATGTCAGTCGTTGTAATGCTCTTAATCCTTAACTTCTTTGGATTAACAAACATCGGCTGGGGAGTTGTATTACATGAGGGAAGTACGATTTTAGTACTCTTAAACGGACTACGCTTACTCGCACCAATAGAAGAATAAATGAAAAAGCAGAACTCGGACGCAGAGAAATAAGATTGTCCAAGTTCTGCTTTTTTGCAGTTGTAATCACGCTTGATCAAAACAAACGCGGTATGAATCGCCGGTTGGAATAAGTTCTAGCGGAATATTTGTCCGGTAAATACTATATTCAGGGAATTGCTCTAAAAACATTACAAAGTTATTAGGGTAAATACTCAACATCTTCGTAAAAACATTATCTTGATCAATGATGACCGTTTTAATCTCACTAACATCTTTTACCCAAGGTGTCTCCACGTGGAAATAACTTCCTGGTGCAATATGATACTCATATTTTAAAATTGTGATTGATTGGTCTAACATCAAAATCCCTCCATTCATTACATCTAAAGTATAGTTGAAATGAATGCGTTTTACAAATATATGTTCACGGATGAGCAAAAGTTCCTGATAAAGTCGCCGAAAAGCAAATTTTATTTATGAAAGACGTCATTTTTTTATAAAAGAAAAGCCTTTAAATCAGAAAATTAGTTATTTAAGCCCACAGAGGGTACAAATTGTGATATAATAAATTTGATGAGTGTGTAGTGTAGGATTTTGGCCAGGCGTGAAAAGAGGCGAAAGCAATGGCGAAACGTGTCACGAAAGATGTCAAGAGTACTGTGGAAACGGAACTTCGAAAAGGGACGAGCAAATCGAGAATTGCGCATTTGTTAGGGGTCTCCTATGATGAAGGAGTTCGTATTATTCTGCAGGTAAAAGAATCGATTCGTCCGGAAGTCGGCAATCGCATTCGATTTACTTTTAGAGAACAAGAAATGATTGGGATTATCTATAAATTATTGGCGAATAGTGCCATCGTTGTGATTGACTGGAATGCTTCTAATACTTGCATGAAAGATATTTGCGAATCGCGAACGGTTGTTAATTTCAAAGATATTGTAGAATTTTTACCACTAGAGGAAGAATAAAGGTTAGGTTCATGGCGAATTGTCATGAGCCTTTTTTTATTTGTGTGCTTTCTAATTGCCCGCCTTTAAAGTATAATGGAAAGGTATAAGACAGGGGAGACGTTTATGAGCGAGGAAAAGAAACAACTAGAAGTACTTTCAGAAGAAGAATTCGAAACGTTTGTGGAGAATGCCATTGATGCCTTTGAAGAGAAAGTACAGAAGAATGAGTATATCGATGAGATTGAAGAGTTTTTCCAATTGCTTGAAAAGGCGAATCGATGGGATGATCTTAACTTTTATATGGAAGAGGACCAATTGGAATTCCCAACAGAAGCCAGTTATTGGTTGTGGAAAATTAAAGTAGCGATTCAAAATGAGCAATTTAAACAAGTAGAGGCTTGGCTGGTTCACGAAAATGTGATTGCTGCACTTGGAATGGATAAGGTTCTAGAGTGTACATTGCTATGCGAAAAGGAAAAGAATCGCTTTACGCAAGCAGAAGTCGAGAAGCTACAACAATTAAGTGAACGTTTGAAAAAAGACGAGCCATTGACCGAAGAGCAGAATGACTATATGGCAACAACCTTGATGTTGATGCAAACACCATTGAAATGGACCGTTATCGAAGCCTTTCTGATGAGCCCTTTGACACAACTATTTTGGAAAGGGTTCTTAATCGAATGTTGGTTAACGGATGGGAAGACTGCAGAGATTCGATACTATGATGCGTTTAGCGAAAAGGTGGTCGAAGTCGATCAATCAGAAGTGGTTTCGGTCTATGATCATCCAGTATTTGTAGAAATTGAACGACTGATTGATACGCAAAACGCTTTGGAAGAAGAGATGAAAGAGCTGTTATTGCAAAAGGCGCAATCCGATTTTCTTCGCGTTAGCCCATTTATTGACCGTTATTTCAGTGATGGTGCTGAGTGGTTAGAGATGCAACTGCAACGAGAGAATTTATTATTAAGCTTGTACGAGAATGATGAGACATTTATTCGTACATTGAAGGCATAGTTTCGGTGTAATGAGAGAAAACACAGTATAATAAAGGTACATTAAAGGGGGAGTTCACATGGAAAGTGGAATTGTAAAATGGTTTAACAACGAAAAAGGGTATGGATTTATCAAAAATACAAAAACGGATGAAGATATTTTTGTGCATTTCACAGGAATTGCACAAGAGGGATTCAAGTCGTTGAAAGAGGGTCAACAAGTGACTTTTGAAATTACAAGAGGAGCACATGGCGTTCAGGCGACGCATGTGGTCGTTGTCGGAAATGATTAAAGTCTATACGGACGCGGCCGTGAATGGAAATCCTGGAGACGTAGGATTGGGAGTCCTCGTGCTAAAAGATGGAGAACAATTGCCGTTTAAGATTTCTGTGGAAGAAAAAATGGATAATCATTTAGCGGAATTCACAGCTATCAATTGGGCATTGGGCTGGTTGTTAGAGGAAGGGCTTCAGGAAGAATTAATCTTCATGCATACTGATTCCAAGGTGACTGCTGATGCTATTTCAAAAAGATATACGAAAAAAGAAGCGAATCGAATCGTTTTAAAGGAAATTCAAAAGCAGGTGAAACACTTTCCACAATTATTTGTGAAGTGGATTCCTGAAAGTGAAAATAAGGGTGCGGATCAATTAGCAAGACAAGCCCTCCAACAAACGATTGGAAAGCTATAAAGGAGCAAACAAATGAACGAAAAAACACTCTATTTTAGTAGTCTATGTCCAGATACTGTGCCATTTAAAGCGGCGATGGAAAGACTTGGCGTAACAGCACGTGAAGTGGATATTACAGCCAGTATGAGAAACTTAAAAGAATTCTTGAGATTACGTGATAATGAAGCGGTATTTACTCCGCGTAAAGAACAGGGAATGGTGGGAGTTCCATGTCTTGTCTATGGTGGAGACTATATTTTCGAAGTGAGTGACCTCGAAGAAAGGTTTGCCAATTAGTGGAAGACTTAAAGAATAATATCATTCCACTAATCTTTTTGGGAATGAATGGGCTGCTCTTTGTGTTGATGGGCTTTGATAAACTATGTGCTGTCATGAGAAAGTGGCGCGTTCCAGAAAAAACATTGCTTGGGATTGGTTTATTTGGTGGAGGCTTTGGTGGGCTTCTTGGGTTAGTGATTTTTAACCATAAAAAGCGGAAACACTATTTTATGTGGACATTCCTATTGAATATCGCAATCTGGGGAATCCTTTATTATAGTATATGGCTTAGAAAGTAGGGCTCATGGAGAAACAAGAACGTTTTTATTTTGATGTTTGGATTGCACTTCTTAGTACGTTAGCGGGAATGGTCAATGTTGTCACACTATTACTATTTTTCACGCCAACAACGCACTTTACTGGGAATATTACGCAATTTGTTTTGTCCTTCAATGAAGAAGAATGGGGGACAATGCTCCATTTACTAGGAATGATTCTCTGTTTTTCTGGTGGCGGAGTCTTGTCGGGTTTTCTATTTTCGAAGAAAAAATTTGAACCGACAAAACGGTATGGAGTATTATTAATGATGTTCGGAAGTATGATGCTTCTATTGTTTCTGTTTGGATTACGCGACGAGAAATGGTTATATTTCTTCTCATTTGTTGTCGGAACACAAAATGGAATGTTCATTTTTTACCATGGAATTATCGTACGAACATCTCACTTTACGGGCTATTTAACGGATATTGGAGTGGTTCTTGGGCGATTGATGCGCGGTCAGATTAAGGATCGTTGGAAAGTGCTCTTTTATTTTACGAGCATGCTGTTCTTTGGAATTGGTGTCACGGTTTCATACCAGCTATTTCAATCCTTTGGGGTAGCAACAATAATCGCTGTAGGAATAGGATATATTCTAGTGGGATTGTATTATTTTAGTTTCCGTAAAGCATTTTTTCATAAATAGGAGGAAAACAATGAAAGTTTTAGTTGTAGTAGATATGCAAAATGATTTTGTCGATGGAGTGCTTGGCTCAAAAGAAGCCGTAGCCATTATCGACCATGCCGTTGAGGTCATCGAAAATTTCGATGGAAAGGTATTTTATACACTTGATACTCATAGTGAAGACTATCTTCAAACGGAGGAAGGACGTCACTTACCAGTCGTGCACTGCGTGAGAGGGTCTAAAGGATGGGAGTTAAATCCACAAATCCAAAAAGCCTTAGAGAGTCGTCATGCAAAAGGCGTTGAAAAACCAACATTTGGTTCAGAAAAATTAATGGAACTCATTCAAAAAGAAGTGCCAGATTTAGAAAGTATTACACTTATTGGAATCTGTACAGATATTTGCGTGATTAGTAATGCACTTCTTGCTAAAGCACATTTTGTCAATGTGCCAGTGAATGTCGTTGCAAGTGCCTGTGCAGGGGTAACGCCAGCGTCACACGATAACGCGTTAAGCGCCATGAAGATGTGTCATATTAACGTCGTTGAGTAGGAGGTAGCGATGAGAGAACAAGATCCAAAAGACAGAATTAGAGAAATGTCCGTATTGAATCTTATCATGGTGATTGGGATTGCAATCGGATTTGGAATTGGGATGCTTATTGACAATGTCATTGGCGGTATTGCCATCGGGATGTTAGGAGCGTTTATTTGCCGCTTATTATACATTCGTAAAAAATATAAAGAAATCAATCCGAAAGATAAGAAAGAGTAGGCACATTTGTTGCGCTACTCTTTTTTCGTTGTCATAATGAAGGAAAATGAACGGAGGGATATCATGGAACAATTTGCAAAAGATGTAAGCCAATTTGTGGAAACAACAGCTGAGAAAGTAGAAGCGTTAATCGGTGAAGGAAAGGAAGTCGTTCTTTTCGTAGGACGTCCAACTTGCCCATACTGCCGTCGCTTTGCTCCAAAAATTAACGAAGTGCGTGAAGCATTAGGAAAAGAAATGTACTTCATCAATTCAGAAGACAGAGCTAACGAAGCTTTAGCAGCTTTCCGTGCGAAATACAATATGCCAACAGTACCTGGTTTATTAGTTGCTCGTGGCGGCGAAGTGCGTGTGGTTTGTGACTCATCACAAAGTGTAGAACAAATCAAAGCCTTTATTGGATAATAAATGTAAAGTGAGACTCTCCGTGAAAGTGATTCGCGGAGAGTTTTTGTATGCAAAAAACAGTTCATTACCATATATGGTAATGAACTGTTTTGGGTCTGTGCTCAAATTCGATATTGTGATAGAATGAAATAGAAATAAAAAGGAGGGGTTCGATGAACGAAATTAAATGTCCACATTGCCAAACGGTCTTTACGATTGATGAGAACTCGTATGCAGATATTGTGAGTCAAGTACGCAATAAGGAATTTGCAGAAGATGTTCATAAGCAGTTGGAATTTGCGAAGAAACAATTTGAGACGGAAAAGGCACTCGCAAAAGAGCAAGAAAAGCGTCTGTATGATGAGGAA